>CAYXFF010000019.1:10847-14606 GCA_964464185.1 uncultured Syntrophaceae bacterium
GCTGCCATCCTGATGGCGCCGTCAAGACGGATTACCTCGCCGTTGAGCATGGGGTTCTCGATGATGTGCCGGCACAGCATGGCAAACTCCGAGGGGTTCCCAAGGCGCGACGGGAAGGGAACCATCTTCCCGAGCGCTTCCCGGGCTGCCTCCGGAAGAATCGCCAGCATGGGCGTGTTGAAGAGTCCAGGAGCGATGGTCATCACCCGAACACCGTAGTCCGCACACTCCCGGGCCAGGGGAAGCGTCATTCCCACCACGCCCGCTTTCGACGCACTGTAGGCCGGCTGGCCGATCTGGCCGTCAAAGGCCGCGGCTGAAGCCGTATTGATGATCACGCCTTTCTCGCCGTTCTCATTCGGAGTGTTCTTTACCATCTGTTCAACAGCCAGACGGATCACGTTGAAGGTGCCGACCAGATTAATCTGCACCACCCGGTTGAAGAACGAGAGGGGCATGGGACCTTTCTTGGAGAGGACCTTCGCCGGATCGCCCACCCCGGCACAGTTGATCGCCACGTTTATTCCGCCAAAAGCTTCCACGGTTTTCGAAATCGCCTCCTGAACGCTCTCGTCGCTGGTGACATCCGTGTTGGCGAAGATGACACTTGAACCCAGTTCCGAAATGAGCGTCCCGGCACGATCCGCCTGAAGGTCGAAAATCGCAGCCTTCCCGCCGCCTTCCACAATGGCCCGGACACAAGCCTCACCAAGCCCTGAGGCGCCACCCGTCACCACGGCAATACAATCTTTCATTTTCACCTATCTTATTCTCCTTTCATCATGCTATTTGCTCATGTAAAAATTCTTTCTTAAACTGTTTCTCAGTTCTCCTCTCAGATCCGGGTGGGCAATGTTGATGAGGGCCTCACCCCTTTCACGCCGCGTCTTATAGCGAATATCCGCAATCCCGTATTCCGTTACCACGTATTGGGCAAAGAACCTCGGAACGCTGACAGGTGTGCCCGGCGGCAGTTCGGGAACGATGGCCGATACAAAACTGCCATCCTTCAGCTTCCTCGATGAATAGAGGAGCGTGATCCCTTTTCCGCCTTTCGAATAGAATGAACCGATCATGAAGTCGAGCTGTCCTCCCACGCCGCTGACCATCCTGTGGCCAAGTCCCTCGGAGGCGATCTGGCCGCTGTAATCCACCATCAGGGCCATGTTGATGGCCACCACGTTGGGGTGCTGGGCGATAAAGGCGGGATTGTTGGTATAATAAGAAGGATAGAACTCACAGAGGGGATTTTCATGGACATAGTCGTACATGGTCTGATCCCCCATGCAGAAGGTGGCCACGGTCACCCCCTTGTGGAAAGGTTTCCTCGCGTTTGTGATGATCCCTTTCTCCACCAATTGGGGAAGGCCGACGGGGAACATCTCCGTGAGAACGCCCAAGTCGTGCTTGCCTTCAAGACCGCTCACCACGGCCTCCGGAATCTGTCCGAACCCCATCTGAAGCGTATCCCCGTCCTTGATCAACTCGAGCACATGTTCTCCGATCTTTTTCTCCCGCTCCCCCGGTGTAGCCCTTCCCACCTTCGGAATCGCCGTCGAGTTCTCCACAAAAAAGTCAAATTCCGAGACGTGCATCCAGTTGTCGCCGAAGATGGTGGGCATCTGATCGTTGACTTCCCCGATCGCCACGCGGAGCTTGCCAATCTCCCTTCCCAGGCGGATCGCTTCCATGTGGTAGAAATTCGTCAACCCGAGATTCACAAAGCCGTGGGCGTTGGGCGGGGTCACCATGCAGATGAAAACGTCCGATAGCTTCCCGTACTTATCTCCGCCCTCCGAGCTCATGAGCGGGAGATAATCAGGAAGCCGCGACGCAATGATCTTTCGGCTCGCCGCTGTCCCAAAGCATGGATCAAAGTTGATGTGACCGTCAATACCGGACATGAATTCGAGATCGTAAAGCTTTGACGGACGGACAGCCACGGAATCGCATATCCGGACCCCCTTGAGTTCCTTCCAGCGGTCCAGAATGGCATCGAACATGGCCGGCGTGCAGGAGCCGATCGCAAGGCCGATTCCCACAAAATCGCCGGATTTGATCTGCTTCGCTGCTTCCGCAAAGGTCACCACTTTCTTCTTGTACTCTTCCTGCCAGGTCATCTTCATTTCCTCCTTTGTTTAATTTGATCCTTTATCGTCTTTCCCGTTCCCTGCAATCCCGCGAAACAGAATGCCGCAGAGATCTTCTGTCAATTGATCAGCTGAGAAATCACGGTCGAAGATGACCTCCGGCAAACACAGATGCTCGATCCCCCCGATCACCACCTGCCTCAATGACCGGATGGGGACATCACTCCGGATCTCGCCGCTCCTGATTCCTTCCTCCAGGATATCGAGGAGGATGCTGCTGTAACGCTTTACCTGGCCATAGCAGTGGCCTCCGAAGTAACCGGGAAAGCTCCTCACTTCCATGAGAAACATTCTTGCAAAAACACGGTTGGATTCGAGCATGTGGATGTGGCGCCAGATGAGCTTTCTTAACCGGTTCAATGAGCCCTTTATCCCGCCGAGATCCATCTCTATCTGGCTGATGTATTCGTCCAGGAACTCGCTGAGGATCTGGTGCAGGAGGCCTCGCTTATCACCGAAATATCTGTAGATCAAAGCTTCGTTTACGCCTGCCGTCCTCGCGATCTCAGAGGTTGTGATAGCGTCGAATTCCTTGTCGTTCAGCAAGGCGCGGAGTGCATTGGCAAGTTTCACGCGGCCGGGGGGGTAGGGACGCGCTTCGGGGTTGGAGATTCTTTTATCGTCGCTCATAACTCTCCAATTGTCAGAATCACTTACCCTTATATTAAAGTTATTTCTCTCGAATGTGCTAACGTAAGTAATGCATACTTACATTTTTGTCAACTACTATTTTTTATATTAATGGTATTGCAATTGCCGTTATTTCAATATAGGAAAGTGAAAGATGTCTTTTTTGATTATGATGATAATGCCCTGTTCACGGGCCGTAACAGAACAGAAAATTCCCTCTATGGATTAAGGGTGTTTGAAGCAGGTTTAAACGATCATGGTCATGAGAATCGGACATCGGGGAGCGATGGGATACGAGCCGGAGAACACGCTTCGTTCATTCCGGAAAGCCCTCCATATGGACTGCCATATGGTCGAGTTGGATGTCCAACGATGCAGGACCGGGGAACTGGTGGTGTTTCATGACGACACCCTGGAAAGAACCACGAACGGGACAGGCCCTGTCAAGCAAAAGAGCCTGGAAGAGCTCCGGACGCTGGACGCGGGCAAGGGCGAACAGATACCTCTTCTCGAAGAGGTCCTCGATGCGATCCATGGAAAGTCCCGTGTGAACATCGAACTCAAGGGACTTGGGACGGCCAGGCCGGTCGCGCACCTCATCGAGCGCTGCCGCAGGGAAAAAGGATGGCAAACCGAGGACTTTCTGGTCTCATCCTTCGACCACGAGGAACTCAGCGCCTTCCGGAAGCTCGATCCTGAAACACCCGTGGGAATCCTTTTCAAGGAACTCCCCGCGGGTCTTTTTGAATTCGCCCGCTACATCAGAGCTTTCTCTTTCAATCCCCTTTTCCGGATCGTCGAAGCCGAACTTGTTGACGCCGCGCACAAGGAGGGAATAAGAGTTTTCGTTTGGACCGTCAACGAACCGGAGGACATTGACCGGATGAAGACGCTGGGCGTGGACGGCATTTGCAGCAATTATCCGGACAGGATCTGAAAAGACAGGAAGTTGCGAAGATGGGAAGCTGAGAAGATGCGA
>CAYXFF010000019.1:14706-21102 GCA_964464185.1 uncultured Syntrophaceae bacterium
CTGATTGAAAAAGGGAGAAAAATTATCCGGGAAGCGGAGAGGATTCTCGTCTTTTCCGGGGCGGGATTGAGCACCGAATCGGGCATCCCCGATTTCCGGAGCCCCGGCGGAGTATGGACGAAATACGATCCCTCCGACTTTTATTTTCACAAGATCATCTCGGATGAACAGGCACGGGTGAAATACTGGCGGATGAGCTCCGAAATGTACCGCGACATGAAAGACGCGCTCCCCAACCCGGCCCACCTGGCGATCAAAAGGCTGGAGGATCAGGGAAAGCTCCTTGTCGTCGTCACGCAGAATATTGACCGCCTGCATCACAAGGCCGGAAATTCACCGGAAAAGATCATCGAGATTCATGGAACCGCCTTTTCCGTCTCCTGTCTCTCCTGCGGAAAAAAATACGACCGGGATGAAATAGAAAACCGGCTCAGGGCTGGCGTGAAGGCTCCAGACTGCGATGACTGCGGGGGCATCCTCAAGCCGGAAACGATCTCCTTCGGTCAGTCCATGCCGCATGACAAACTGGCGCTGGCTCTGAAGCTCGCGAGGGATTGTGATCTGTGCCTGGTTCTCGGTTCGTCTCTCGTCGTCTACCCCGCCGCCTCCGTACCCCAGGAGGCCTCCGGCGGCGGCGCAAGGCTCATCATCGTGAATCGCGATGAAACACCCCTCGATGCCCGGGCGGATGCGTTCATCCGCGCATCAGTCACCGAAGTCATGAAAAAGATGGTCGTCTGAATATTATACCGCCTCGATGGTTGACGGCGGCTTTGTCGCGATGTTGTACGTGACGCTCACCACCTCGGGAATCCCGTCGATGATTTTTGTCGCTATTTTCTCGAGCACTTCATAAGGCAGCCGTGTCGGACTCGCCTGCCGCGCGTCCACGCTCTCCCAGCAGCGGATCTCGATCTGCCTTCCAAAGACCCTTTTGCCGCCCCGCATCCCTGTGACGCGGTCATCGTGCAGGATCGCCATGTACTGAAAGGCCTTTGTGTATCCCAGTTCCTTCTCCGTGATCGACGTCGCCTTCCTCACGAGCCTGATCTTCTCAGGCGTCACCTCTCCGATGACGCGGGCGGCAAGGGCGGGTCCCGGGAAGGGAATCCTGCCGAAGACGGATTCGGGCAGACCCAGCGCTTCCCCGACTTTTCTCACGCCGTCTTTTCTGAGCTGGACAAGCGGTTCAAGGATTTTGTATCCGAATTCCTTCTTCGGGTCGATACCGAGCTGCTCGAACACGTTGTGCTGTCTCTTGATCCCCGCGACCGTTTCATCCACGTCCGTCAGGATGGTGCCCTGGAAAAGATATTTCGCACCGCTTTCGATGACGATATCCCGGAACACCTTTTTGTAAAAGGTCTGCGTAATGGCCTCGCGTTTCTCTTCGGGGTCGGTGATCCCCTTCAAAGCATCAAAGAAAGCTTTTCGCGCTTTGACGACCTCCACGGGGATGCCCAGCGATTTGAACAGGGCTGCAACCTTTTTCGGTTCGCCCTCCCTCATGATGCCGTTATCGATGAAGAAGGTCTTCAGTCTTCCGCCCAGCGCCCTATGACCCAGGGCGGTCACCACAGACGAATCAACACCGCCGGAAAGCGCGTTAACGGCGAGTCCCTTTCCCACGGCCTTCCGGATCTCCCTCACCTTACCGTTGATGAACTTTTCCGCATTCAAATCCCTTGCCTTGATCTCCTTGATCTTCATCGGGCTCTCCTCCTGGCAGATATTTTTTAGAAATCAACGCGGTGAAGAATTGCAGATGTCGAAAAAATTGGCAATCTTTTTTTCAACATAATTGTCGTAATTATAGATGGATTTTTTACATTTTTGACGTTGACAAAGCCTTTTCATAGTGATAGTCCCATACGGCAAACAGTTGCCGATTGCTTATGATGCACACCACGAATCAGGAAAATATCGAGCGAAAAATTCTTCTCATGCTTCGGATACTCCACGAGGCGCAACAGGCGTTGGGAGCCCGGATCATCGCGAGGCGCATGGAGGAATGCGGCATCGCCATGAGCGAGAGAACCGTGCGGTATCATCTCAAACTCATGGATGAAAGGGGACTGACAGAACTCCTGAGCCGCCGCGACGGCCGCGTGATCACCCCTTTAGGGGTCGAAGAACTCGATAACGCAAGGGTGCGGGACAAGCTCGGATTCGTGATTTCGCGCATAGAGAACCTTGCCTTCCGGACAACCTTTGACCCGAAAAAAGGCCGTGGATTATTGCCGGTCAATGTCACCCTTTTCCCCAAAGAGAGTTTTGGGGAAGCCCTGAAAGCCATGAAGCCCGCCTTCGATGCAGGCATTTGTGTCAGTGATCTTGTTTCCGTCCGAAGAGCCGGCGACAGGTTCGACGATACCATCATTCCAAAAGGAAAGATCGGGTTCGCGACCGTCTGCAGTATCGTGATCAATGGCGTGCTCCTCAAGACGGGCGTCCCCATGGATTCAAAGTTCGGGGGCATCCTCCAGGTGAAAAACAGCAAGCCCTTGCGCTTCGCGGATCTCATCTTCTATTCAGGCTCATCCCTGGATCCATCGGAGGCCTTTATCCGCGCAAAGATGACGTCGGTGCGGGAAGTGATCAAGAAAGGCGAGGGAAAGATCCTCGCGAACTTTCGCGAAGTTCCTGTCGTCTGCCTGAATCTGGTGGAAAAAACCTTTCTGAGACTCAAAAAAGCAGGAATCGGCGGCATCATGACCACGGGCGAGATGAGCGAACCGGTCTGCCAGGTCCCCGTGGACATGAACAAAGTCGGCATGATTCTCATGGGCGGCCTGAACCCCATCGCCTGCGCCCAGGAAGCAGGAATCGAAGTGGAAAATCATGCCATGTCCAACATGATGGATTATCAGGAACTCAAAAAATTTTCAGAGGTCTGCCGAAAGGCCTGGTAGCCTCTGCTCAGCGTTTGACATCATTTTTCGCTTTTTAATCAGGCGGAACAAATTAAATCGAAGAGGAGGAAAAACACGAATGAATCTGAGACAACCCAATGCGAATGAAGCAACAGGAACCTTTAACCGCTCCAGGAGCGTCGTCCCCATGTCGGGCATTTGCACGCGCTGCGTGGACGGTTGCCGCGGAGGATGCGAGATCTGGCTCTCCACTTTCAGGGGGCGTGAGGTGCTCTATCCCATCGGCTTTGGAGAAATGACCGCCGGCGCCGACAAGAATTACCCCATCGACTACTCCCATCTAAGCATCCAGGGATACGCTGTGGGCGCGGAAGGACTGCCGAAGGGCGTTCAGCCCGGTCCCGATACGGCCGTTTTCCCCTCCGTTGAAACGGAAACGGAATACGGTTGGACGAAAAAAGTCAAGATGAAGGTTCCCATATTCACTGGCGCCTTGGGCTCAACGGAGATCGCCCGCAAGAATTGGGAGCACTTCGCCGCTGGAGCCGCCATCTCCGGCATCACGTGCGTCTGCGGTGAGAACGTCTGCGGCATCGATCCGGGCCTGGAACTGGACAAAAACGGCAAGGTCAAGAAATCCCCCGAGATGGACCGCCGGATTGAAACCTACAAGCGTTACCATGAAGGCTATGGCGAGATCCTCGTCCAGATGAATGTGGAAGATACGCGCTTCGGCGTCGCGGAATACGTTCTCGAGAAACACAATCTGGACACTATCGAGCTCAAATGGGGACAGGGTGCGAAGAACATCGGCGGCGAGATCAAGGTCAATACTCTCGAAAGGGCACTGGAACTCAAAAGGAGGGGCTACATCGTCCTTCCAGATCCGACCCTGCCGGAGAACCAGGCGGCTTACAAGGACGGCGCCATCAAGGAATTTGAGCGGCACTCCCGCCTCGGATTCGTTACTCAGGAAGGCTTCATGAAAGAAGTGGCGCGGCTTCGTAAAGTCGGATTCAAGAGAGTCACCCTCAAGACAGGCGCTTACTCGGCCATGGAACTGGCCATGGCTCTGCGTTACTGTTCCGATGCAAAGATCGACCTCCTTACCATTGACGGCGCGCCGGGAGGAACGGGGATGAGCCCTTGGCCCATGATGACAGAATGGGGCATTCCTTCCTTATACCTGCATTCCCTCGCCTATGCTTTCTGCGAGAAAATGCGGAAAAAGAAGATCCGTCTTCCCGATATCGCCTTCGCAGGCGGGTTCTCTACCGAGGACGGTGTCTTCAAGGCCATGGCCCTGGGCGCTCCTTACGTGAAAGCCGTCTGCATGGGAAGAGCTCTGATGATCCCCGGCATGGTGGGAAAAAACATCGGCGAGTGGCTCAAAAACAATGATCTACCCAAAACCGTCTCCCGGTTCGGAACCACCATGGAGGAAATTTTCGTTACCTACGAGGATTTGAAGGCGAAATACGGCAAAGAGGTCAATAAAATTCCCACGGGAGCCATGGGGATTTACACCTTCAGCCAAAAATTCAAGGCGGGCCTGCAGCAGCTCATGGCGGGAAGCCGCAACTTCAACCTCTCCCTGGTAGACCGCAAGGATATCATGGCCCTGACGGAAGAGGCATCGAAAGTCTCCGGTATTCCCTATGTCATGGATGCTTACAGGAAGGAAGCAGAAAGGATCCTTTTGAAGTAATAGAACTACAGAAGGATGGGGTAACAAGAAGCCGTCATTTGCGCCCAGAGTCGCGAATGACGGCTTCTTTCTTTTCAGTTGATTGTCTAAATTATAACATGTGCCGGGTGCAACTGAAACCCTTGCCCAGCTCACATCGCGTGCAGGCGCCTATGATATTGGGCGCTGTGACCGCCTGGGATTCACATTTCCCGCACAGATGCTCCTCTCCCCTCTTCATGGGTCCGCCGCAGGGTGTGATGGACATGGGGCAATAGAGGATACAGGACCCACAGTTCTTGCAAAAATCAGGTCGCGTCGCGAAAGGAAATTCCACGCGGCGGTTCTTCCCCCGGCCGACGAATCCCAGGGCGTTGGCCTTCCATATCTCCGTGCAGTAACGGACGCATCGCCCGCACTGGACGCAGTTTTCGTTGCGGAAAGGATAGCGGACCTCCTTGACCCCGCAGCGAACCGCGATATCCTGAATCGCCCTGGAGTTGGGCGCCTGGGCGACCAGCAGTTCGGCGATGTTTCGTCTAAGCTTCTGGATTTTCTCCGTGTTCGTCTGAATGTTCATCCCCTCCTGGACCGTCAGGGTGCAGGAGGTGGTCACTCTTGACGACCCGTTCTTCACATTCTCCACAATGCATATCCGGCACGCGCCCGTGTCCTTCAGGAAAGGAACATGACAAAGATGGGGAATGCAAATTCCAACCTCCAGGGCTGCGTCCAACACGCTCGTCCCCTTTGCCGCCTTCACCGGAACACCGTCAATTTTTAATGAGACTGTCTGGATCATGGGTCACCTCACTATGCGACTGCAATTGCGTCAAATTTGCATTCCGTTACGCATATGCCGCATTTCACGCATAAATGCGGCTCTATGGCATGGACCTTCTTCTTCTCGCCCTTGATGGCACCGTGGGGACAGGCCCGCAGGCAAACCCCGCATCCGTTGCACTTTTCCTCAAGAATGTCATAGCTGATCAGCGCCTTGCAAACACCTGCGGGGCACCGCTTCTCGTCAACATGGGCGAAATACTCATCAGCAAAATATCGCATCGTCGAGAGAACCGGGTTGGGCGCGGTCTTCCCCAAACCACAGAGGGATGTTTCCGCCACGGTCTCTGAAAGTTCTTCAAGAAGCGTGATCTGTTCTCTTGTGCCGCGTCCTTCAGTGATATCAGTGACGATCTCAAGCATCCGGTCCACGCCTATGCGGCAGGGAACGCACTTGCCGCAGGATTCGTCCTGGAGAAATTTCAGGAAGTACTTGGCCACGTCCACCATGCATGTCCCTTCGTCCATGACGACCATGCCGCCCGAACCCATCATGGAGCCAGCTTCGTAAAGCGAATCAAAATCGACGGGAAGATTAAACTTGCTTAAAGGAAGGCACCCGCCCGAGGGCCCGCCGGTCTGCACCGCCTTGATGGCCTTTCCGTCTATCGGACCTCCGCCGATCTTGAAGACAATGTCGTGCAGCGTGGTACCCATGGCAATCTCGACAAGACCCGTATTCTTGACCTGACCTGTCAGGGCAAATATTTTTGTGCCTTTGCTGCCCTTGGTTCCCTTGGAGGCAAACCATCCGGAACCGTTCATGATGATGGAAGGAACATTGGCCCAGGTTTCCACGTTGTTCAGCACCGATGGTTTGTTCCAGAGCCCTTCCTTTACCGTGTGGATATCCTTGGGACGGGGTTCTCCGACCTTCCCTTCCAGCGACGCCATAAGAGCCGTTGACTCACCGCATACAAAGGCGCCGCCGCCCCGGGCCACCTCCACGTCAAAGGAAAAAGATGATCCCAGTATATTTTCACCAAGCAGGCC
>CAYXFF010000020.1:0-6350 GCA_964464185.1 uncultured Syntrophaceae bacterium
GTCCGATCGGCGGGAAAAGATGCCCTTGATGCTCAGAGGGAAATCGAAAAGGGGTTACAGGAACTGACACAGAAGCAGGGAGAACAATTCAAGGAACTGATGGAATCCATAACGACATTTTACGGTCAGAGTCTTCCGGACAAGTAAGGTGATTGCCAGGAAACGCGTTGTCAAAAAAGCGAGGTGACCTATGACGCAGGAGAAGCAGGACAAGAAGGAAAGTCAGGATTTATTTATTTCATCGGGAATGAAAGCAGCGGGAGATTTCTGGCAGGCAGCGGCGAAAATGTGGCCGCTTCCATTCGCCGCATTTCCAGTACCGGGCGGGACCAGTGGAGAAAAGGGACAAAAAATCCATGAGGACCTCTGGAAACCCCTGCAGGAACTATGGGAGAGCACCTTTTCATTTATGAGAAAGGCGCAGGCCCGGGAGGGTCAGGATGACGAGAAGAAGGGCGTGTTTCCTCCGTTCATGACGGATCCGTTTCAGACTCCTTGGGACGGATTCATGCTGCTCCAGAAACAATGGTCGGAAACCCTTGACAAAACCGGTCGGCAGAGAGGCGGTGAAGACATGGGGCAGACATTCCAGCACGTGAATAGAACCGTGATTGAAATGTATGGAGAGGAATTCAGAAAGCTGCTGAATATACCGCAACTCGGCTTGACGCGTTTTTATCAGGAAAGAGCCAACCTAACTGTGGAAAAATTCAGCAAATTTCAATCGGCAATCAATGAATTTCTGGTTGTCCTTCTGAAGCCCACGGGAAAGGCATTTCAGGAGATGCAGGATGAAGTAAGAAGGCTGAGCGAGCAGGGGGAGGATATTTTACAGGATACAAAGAAATACTATCAGCTGTGGATGAAGAAAATGGAGGATCAGTATCTCAAACTGCTTCGATCTCCGGAATACACGGAATCTCTGGGGAAGACCCTGGCGGCTTTGAAGGACTACAGGGTGGCGAGAGAACAATGGATGATGGATCTGTTGCAGGACGTCCCCGTTCCCACGAATAAGGACATGGATGTACTATACAAGGAACTCTATGAATTAAAGAAGAAGATAAGGAAACTTGAGAAGAAGGGGGAAAGGCCATGAAAATGGACAAAAAACGGAACCCTGAAGATCTGTTGAACCCGATGAAAATGGCCTGGGATCTGATTTTAGCGAAAATGGCCGTGGATTCGGCTCAGGCCTTGAAACGAATGAGAAAGGCGAAGGATGTTCTGCTCGGGCCTCTCAACACGGAAATAGCCCCCACGCCCTACGACATTGTTTATGAGGAGGATCGGGTAAAGCTCAAACATTATAAACCGGTCACGGACATCAAATATAAAACACCGCTGCTTGTCACTTACGCCATGGTCAACCGCGAAACCATGCTTGACCTGCAGCATGGCCGGAGCGTGGTTCAGCGTTTTCTGGATGCGGGTATTGATCTATACATGATCGACTGGTGGTATCCCACAAGAAAAGACCGCTACCTGACGATCGATGACCACGTAAACGGTTACATGGAAAACATTGTTAATTTTGTTCTGGACAGAACGGGAAATGAAAGCCTGAATCTGATGGGCATCTGCATGGGCGGAACCTTTTCCATCATGTACGCGGCCCTTTATCCGGAAAAGATAAAGAATCTTGTGCTGACGGTGACACCGAGCAATTTCGATACGGACCAGGGGCTTTTGAATGTCTGGGCTAGGTCTATTGATGCCGATGCCATGGTGGAGGCCTATGGAAATATCCCTGGCGATATACTGAATCTCGCATTTCTTCTCATGAATCCTCCCCGGCTTATGATAGATAAATATGTCGGCTTCCTGGAAAATGTTCACGACAGAGACTTCGTGGAAAACTTTGTGCGCATGGAAAGATGGATATTCGACAGCCCCGATCTACCGGGAGAGACATTCCGGCAGTTTATAAAGGAACTTTATCATCAAAATCTGCTCATCCAGAATAAAATGGAGCTGGACGGAAAGCGGATTGATCTCAAAAAGATCACCATGCCGGTGTTGAATATTTACGCCAGATACGATCATCTTGTCCCCCCTGAAGCCTGTGAGTTTCTTACGAAGAAAATTGGGAGCAAGGACAAGGAGGATGTCTGTCTGGATACGGGGCACATTGGAATTTATGTGAGTTCCAAGACCCAGAAAGAATTCGCCCCGAAGATCATCAGCTGGCTCAAGGAACGGGATGGTGCAGTAGAAGGAAAGACCTCTAAAGCACCAGTCAAAAAACAGAAAAAAGGGACAGGAAAAACCCTGCCAAAAGCAAAGATCTGAATTGAATCAGACGATGGTTCGTTCCGAAACTGAAAAATGGGGGAGGGAGAATGATGACAGGAAAGACCATGGATGAGATCAAGGTCGGGGATACCGCCGAATTTTCAAAGACCGTTTCGGAGGCGGACGTCTACATTTATGCAGGCGTGACTGGAGATTTCAATCCCGCTCATGTGAATGAGACCTATGCGCGGGAGACTTTTTTCAAGACCCGGATTGCCCACGGAATGCTCTCAGGCGGGTTCATATCCGCGGTCCTTGGAACACAGCTTCCCGGACCGGGAACCATCTACCTTCGTCAGGAATTGAACTTCAAAGCCCCGGTCCGAATCGGTGACACCATTACAGCGAAAATCGAGGTGGTTGAGAAAAACGTGGAAAAAAACCGTTTAAGGATGAAAACCACCTGCACCAGCCAGGAAGGAACGGTCGTTGTGGACGGGGAGGCCGTCGTCATGCCGCCAAAAGCAAAAAAAGCTTCCTGAAAGACAAAAAATCTATTTCATACCCCTTTTGAAATGCCATTGCTCAAGTTGAATCGGGCCGCGTGCATCCGTGCGGCCGCCCGCCGTAAATAAGATCTTATTATGATTTGATTATCCACCCTTGATTCAACCGTGGAGCAAGAGAAATTACATGCGATGTACTGCAAATTTCTCTCGACTTACCGACTTAATTCTGCTTATAAGAAGCATTCAAATTGTTCATTTTATCGCCTGCCATAAGTGGTGCGGACATCCCGAAACTTGCGGGTTAAAATTCCACACCAAAACCTTTATTTGAATTTCTGCGACGAAGGCTCATATGGTCAGCAGGACAGCCCATAAAACTTTCATTTCAAGACATAAGATGTTGAATAACGACGGCATAGAAATTGCCGTTGAAATAGCGGCCATGTGCTCTGAGAAACACGCATTTATGCAATTCAGACGGGCGGCATGGTCTGCTGAAAAAACACATAAGGAAGGAGTACAATGATGGAGATTAAAAAGATTTGCGTGTTGGGTGCCGGTTTGATGGGAAATGGGATTGCTCAGGTATGCGCGCAGGCGGGCTTTGATGTGGCCCTTAGGGACATTGAGCAGCGTTTCATCGATAACGGGATGAATACGATCAAGAAAAATCTTGCCCGGGACGTTGAAAAGGGAAAGAGGACCCAGCAGGATATGGACGCTGTTCTTGGAAGAATCAAACCCACGCTCGATGTTAAGGTAGCGGCAGCCGATGCCGACATCATCGTGGAAGTGGTGATCGAGGTTATGGACGTGAAAAAGAAAGTATATCAGGAACTGGAAACGGTCGTGAAGCCCCATACCCTGTTCTTTACGAACACATCGGGATTGAGCATCACCGAGATGGCAGCGACCACGAAGCGTCCCGATAAATTCATCGGAACCCATTTCTTCAATCCCGTACCCGTGATGAGGCTCCTGGAAATCACCAAGGGCTATGAAACGTCCGAAGAAACCCTGAACATCGCCAAGGACTGGGGAAAGAAGATCGGCAAACAGGTCATCGTAGTCAATGAGGCCCCTGCCTTTGCCGTCAACAGGATTCTCTGTCCCATGCTCAATGAAGCCTTTTATGCTCTGGGAGAAGGAGTTGCCAGCGCGGAAGACATTGATACGGGAATGGTCTTGGGCTGCAATCATCCCATCGGGCCGCTCGCGCTCTCAGACCTTGTCGGGCTTGAGACACTTTTAAGAGTTATGGAAGGGATGCACAAGGAAATGGGCGACAAGTACATGCCTGCTCCGCTTCTCGTGAAGCTGGTGAGAGCCGGCAGGTATGGCAGAAAGACAGGAAAGGGAGTTTTTGATTATACGAAGAAGTAACAAATAAAGGCGGGTTCTGCAGGGCTTGTTTTGTAAAGAACGAGCCCTGCAGAACCCGCCATTTATATTCGGGAAAGGAGGTGCTGCATCCATTCATTTCATGAGCTCATCGAAATAAGGGAACGATAGAGTGAACATCCTTAAAAAAGAGGAGGGAGGATTTATGTCAGGACACTGGAAGCCGTTAACAGAAGCGGAGAAAGCAAGGTACAACGCTATCAACTCGGAAAACCTCGAATTTCTGATGAATCGTTACAACAAGGTGAACCGCTGGGTCATCGCCGACATGATCCGACGCAGCGCCTATCATTATCCGGACAAGAAGGCCTTGATCTTTAAGGATAAGGTACTGACTTATGCGCAGCTGGAAGAGGAGTGCAACAGGGTTGCAAACGCCCTTCTTGATCTCGGAGTCAAAAAGTATGACCGCGTGGCCATTCTGGCCCACAACACAATTCACCATGTTATCACCTGGATTGCCTGTAGCAAGATAGGCGCCATTTATCTGGCCATTAATTATCTTCTGAGGGGAAAGGATATTTCTTACTGCATCAATCACTCTGAAAGTGTCGCTTTCATCGTGGAGGATGCTCTGTATGACTTGGTGAAGGACGTTCTGGGTGACATGCCTACCGTGAAGACCTGGATCTGGTCGAAACAGGGCGCCGGAAAGCCCAATATCGGGGGGAAGTTCAAGGACTTCGACGAATGGTACAAGAAATATCCAGCAACAGAGCCGGATGCGATCCTGCACATTGAGGATCCCTGCCAGATGACCTATACGAGCGGAACGGAGGCTCTGCCCAAGGGCGTCATCATCAGCAATCAGGCGCTCATGGCTCAATACATGGGCTGCATCGTGGACGGGCAGTATGACGAAGACGACGTCAACATCAACGCCCTTCCGATTTACCACTGCGCCCAGCGGGACGTCTTCATGAATCCGGTCTTCTGGGTAGGCGGGACAAACGTTCTGATCATGCCCGACATCGGACAGATCCTGAAGAACATTTCTGACTTCAAGGCGACGATGTTCTTCGCGCCTCCGACCGTCTGGATAGGGATGTTGAGACATCCTGATTTCGCCAAGTATGACCTCTCAAGCCTGACGAAATGTTACTATGGGGCGTCGATCATGCCGATGGAGGTCCTGAAGGAGATTATGGGCAAGTTTTCAGGGGCAAAGATATACAATTATTACGGGCAGACGGAACTTGCCCCCTACCACACCATACTCAAGGCGAAGGACGCGCTGAGGAAGATCGGTTCCGCCGGCCTGGGAGGCATCAATATGGAGACCCGGCTGGAGGACGATGAGTTCAAGCCCGTCAGCACGGCCGGTGCCCCTGGGGAAATCTGCGGGAAAGGCCCTCATGCCCTGATCATGTATTTCAAGGATCCTGAAAAAACGGAAGAGGCCATGAAGGGCGGGTGGTTCCACTCCGGCGACGTGGGAATCATGGATGAAGACCGCTATATCACTGTGGCGGACCGGAAGAAGGACATGGTCAAGACGGGCGGTGAGAATGTGCCGACCCGCGAAGTGGAGGATGCCATTTACCTTGATAATCGGGTGCAGGAAGTGGCCGTCATCGGATTGCCTCATGCCAAGTGGGTTGAAGCTGTGACTGCGATCGTCGTCCCGAAGGCCGGGCAGAAGATCACCGAGGCGGAACTTATGGAAGTCTGCAAGAAGGAGCTTGCTCCTTTCAAGCTGCCCAAGGGGATCATTTTTGTCGACGCTCTTCCCAAAACACCGACAGGAAAAATTTTGAAACGCGAGATGAGAGTCACTTACAAGGATTTTTTTGCGGGTAAGTAATATTCAGTGCTGAAAGCAGGGAGCCGCTGTACCCGTCGGGGAAAGCGGCTCCTTTTCCATGGATGTCTAAATCCTGAAGATGGAGTGATGGACGTTCTTCTAGTCAATCCGAGATACAACGGAAGATCGGAAATCCCACCCCTTGGACTGGTGTCCCTCGCCGCACCTCTTCTTGAAAAGGATATGAAGGTCTCTGTTCTCGATCTGGATATCCTTTCAGAGGAAGAGGCCGTCGCTTCCTTGAAACGAGTACTGGCGCAAGAAAGACCCTCTATCGTGGGTATCACTTCTCTTTCAGACAGCTTCGAATCGGCAATGGAAATATGCAAGGCGGTTAAGTGTCGAAATGCCGACACTCTGACAGTGCTTGGAGGAATTCATCCCAGCATTTTGAGCGAATC
>CAYXFF010000020.1:6450-9549 GCA_964464185.1 uncultured Syntrophaceae bacterium
ATCCAGTCTCAATATCACCATAGAGTCAGAATGAGGGGAACGGAGAGCCTGATCAAAGAGATTAAACTTCTCATGAACCTGGGTGCGAAACGCATCATGTTCACCGACGATAACTTCACATTCAGCTTTAAGAGAATCCGAGCACTCTGCGAAGGAATAACAGCAGAAGGGTTTGAGCGTAAAATTGAATTCTATGCTGAAGGAAGAATGGATGACATCTGCCGGAATCCAATCATCGCCCAGATTCTGAGCAGCGCGGGATTCAGGGCGATTTATGCGGGGGCGGAATCGGGTTCGTCAAAAATTCTGAAGTATTACCGCAAGGACATTGAACCCGAAGACATTCTGCAGGGCGTCTCCATTTGCGTGGAACAGAACATTACGCCAGTCTTAAATTTCATCCTCATGGGGCCAAAAGATACGACCGACACCATTCTGGAGACGATCAGCCTGGCAAGGCGGGCATTCGAAAATGGCGCTGAAATCGCCTACGCGGAAACACTGATTCCCTATCCGGGAACGCCCATTCAAGAAACATTGATGAAAGACGGGAAATATCGTGAAAAGGGAAGTGTATTTTATTTTGAATCCTATGAAGGGATAAAATTGGATTGGTTCTTGCAAATATGCGATGTTGCGCGAGAGATTACTGAGATGATTCATAAGGGTGACAAGCAATATGAAACAAAAAAAGCCTACTATGAGTTATCGTATATGGAGGAGATGCTGAAGAAAAGGACCCCTGTCGCGTTTCAGGAATATCTTGCTCGGAGTTCAGGAGAGGCGGCCCGTTGGACTGAAAGAAAAGTGGGCTTGTTGTTGTCTTGAGGAAAAAAGCGGATTACGCAGGAAACTTTTATTTGGAAAAGAAATATGGAGAAAGATGAATGGGAAGAAAGATATTTAAAGAAGAACATCAGATATTCCGCGAAAGCTTCAGGAAATTCTTGGAAAAAGAGGTTGTACCGTTTATTGAAAAGTGGGAGCACGAGGGAATCGTGCCGAAAGATGTCTGGAGGAAGATGGGAGAAAACGGTTTTCTCTGTCCCTGGCTTGAGGAAGAGTACGGCGGGTCAAATGCGGGCTATGAATACTCCGTGGTGGTCAACGAGGAACTTTCATACGTGGGGGCCAACGGTCTTCTGGCCGGCCTCCACAGTGATATCATCGTTCCTTATCTTCACACTTTCGGCAATGAGGAACAGAAGATACGATGGCTTCCAGGCTGCGCGTCCGGCGAAATCATAACAGCTGTGGCCATGACAGAACCCGGAGCGGGTTCGGACCTCGCCGCCATGCGGGCGACAGCCGTGAGGGAAGGTAATGAGTATGTGATCAACGGCCAGAAGACCTTCATTTCCAACGGCATCAACTGTGATCTTGTCGTCGTGGCGGTCAAGACGGATACAAAGGCAACACCTCCATTCAAGGGCGTCAGTCTGATTTGCGTGGAAGACGGGACCACGGGTTTTGAGAAGGGCCGCAACCTTGATAAAATGGGCCTGCACAGCCAGGATACGGCGGAACTAAATTTTGTGGATTGCCGGGTTCCCGCATCGAATCTTCTGGGCAAAGAGGGGCAGGGATTTTATTTTTTGATGAAGAAACTTCAGGGAGAAAGGCTCATCGCATCGATCATGGCTCAATCCATGGCCGAAGCTATGCTGCAGATGACGATAAAGTACTCGAAGGAAAGAATGGTTTTCGGAAAGCCCATCAGTTCCTTTCAGCATAACACTTTCAAGATCGTTGAGATGGCAACGGAAATCGAGCTCGGCAGGACATTCCTGGACTCTCTGATCGCGGACTACATCGCGGGTGAGGACATCGTCATGAAAGTGTCCATGGCGAAGGCCTGGATTCCTGAGATGGCCAACCGGGTGGCCTATCACTGTGTCCAGCTGCACGGGGGGTACGGATACATGGAAGAATATCCCATCTGCCGTTTTGCCAGAGACGTGAGGGTCATTCCCATCTTCGCCGGCACCACGGAGGTCATGAAAGTCATTGTGGGAAGAATGATGGAACTGTAGTATCATCTCCATGCCATGGATAAAATCGGGGCGGAGCCTGCTGTTGAATCATTGGGCAGGCTTGAAGCGAAATGGGGCTCACGGTTCAAAGCAGCACCTTATATCATCCAGGCGGCCAGGGATAACAAGGTGTTTTGCAGCTAAAAGAGGGATCGAGCGAAAAGCGTAAGGGCAGGATATTTTTTTTGAGTGAAATAATTGCTCCAGGATGATATGGAGGAGCACGAATTCCAGAAGAAGGAGGATGAATATGAATTTTGATCTGTCTGAAGAGCACAAGATGTTAAAGGACATGGCGTATAAATTCGCCGTAAACGAGATTTCACCCATATCTTATGACTGTGACAAGGAGGAGAAGTACACGCCGGAGATTCGCAAGAAGGCCGCCGAGCAGGGTCTTGTGGCGGCATGGGTGACGGAAGAGTATGGCGGAGCGGGCGTCGGTTTTCTCGGCAACGCCATCATAACGGAGGAGCTCTCAAGGGTGGACATGGGAATCGGATTGAATGTCGTCGCTGCCTGTTTCGGCTGTGAGGCGATCTACTACTTTGGAACGGAAGAGCAGAAGAAAAAGTATATTCCCCCCGTCTGCAGAGGGGAATGGGTGGCCGCCGGTGCCTTCACCGAACCCAATGCCGGAACCGATGTGGCGGGATACAAGACGAGGGCCGTGAAAGACGGAAAGGACTTTGTCATCAACGGAAACAAGATGTTCATCACCAACGGGACCGTCTGCGATTTCATGGTGGCCCAGTGCATCACGAAGCCGGAGGAAAAGAAGCACAACAGTTTCAGCCAGATCATCATTCCCGCTGACGCGAAGGGTGTCATTCGCAACAAGCTTCACGGCAAGATGGGAATCCGGGCCAGCGACACGGCCGAGATCACCTATGAGGATGTCCGTGTTCCACAGGAAAACATCGTGGGAAAAGACGGCCGGGGCTTTCATCAGTTGATGCATTTCTTCGATGTCACGAGAGTTATGGTGTCCGGTCAGGCCGTCGGGCTCTCCCAGGCCTGCCTTGATACGGCGGTGAAGTATGCCAAGGAGAGGACGGCCTTCGGG
>CAYXFF010000020.1:9649-11002 GCA_964464185.1 uncultured Syntrophaceae bacterium
ATCCGGACCATCTTTGCCACCTGTTCGGCATTGCTCTTCGCCATTTGTCCCTTGTCCAGATAGAGGTTATCCTCCAGGCCGACTCTCACGTTGCCGCCGATGAGAAGGGACTGGGTGCAGATGGGAAATTGAGCACGGCCTGCCACACAGACAGAAAACTCGAAATCCCCGATGAGTTTCCTGGCGTAATCCACGAGAAAAAGTAAATTCTCTGAACTCGGCGTGATGCCGCCGAGAACACCCATGACAAATTGAATATAAACAGGTTTTTGAACATAGCCAGCCTGGATCATGAAGGCAACGTTATTCACCATTCCGGAATCGTAGATCTCGAACTCGGGCTTGGTGCCGTGTTCCTTAAAGGTGGCACAGTATTCCTTCATGGACTTGAAGGTGTTGGGGAAAATGAAATCTTCCGACATGCCCAGATACATTTTCTCCCATTCAAACTTCCATTCCTTGTATCTCGGAATGACAGGAAAGAGGGCGAAGTTGATAGAACCCGCATTAAAAGAGGCGAGTTCCGGTTTGTAGAGGGTCACAGGTGCGACACGCTGCTCCACTGTCATTCCCAGCCCGCCGCCGGTGGTGATGCAGACGACCATGTTGCAGCGGCTCTTGATGCTCGTGATAATTTCTTTCATAAGATTCACATCGGGTATGGGCATACCCGTCTCAGGATTGCGGGCATGGACATGGCAGACGGCGGCCCCCGCCTCGCAGGCTCGGACGGCCTCATCGGCGATCTGTTTCGGGGTAATGGGAAGATACTCCGACATGGTCGGCGTGTGGATGCTCCCCGTTATGGCTGCGGTAATCACTGCTTTTTCTTTCATGGAATCAGCTCCTTTCCCTGGTTTCGCTCTCTTGTTGTATAATTCCCGCGAGCCTTTCGGCCGCTTTTCTATCGCGCTTGAAATCAGTCATGAGCCGAAAATTCAGCCGCTGGGTAGCGGGCGGTCCCGCGGCAATGACTGAAAGAATCGGCGTAGCCGCTGAAAGACCCGAAAGAGATTCAGACAGGCGGGCCATTTTCAGGCGATCCGCCACATCCACTCCCTTTCTCCCTTGATGGTACTTCAAAAGAAGGTTGCCCACCTTCGGTATCTTCAAGTCCCTGCTGCTCGGACGGGTGACCAGGATGCCGCCTCCTATCTCGGCGAGCCTCTGACCGGTCCTGAGGATGGCTTCATTCATGTAAAGCTTGGCCGCGTTGATGACGAGGGTTTCGGGAAGGGGCACTCCCGATGCCGTGGCTGTTGACAGAGTGGCGGAGCCGGCGACCAGGCCATAAAGGGTCTCGGAATCGACGCTCATGTCAACCAGCTTGTCCTGAATGTGGGCCTTGCCCGC
>CAYXFF010000020.1:11102-14730 GCA_964464185.1 uncultured Syntrophaceae bacterium
TCAGCTGTGATGAGACCGTGGATTTCAGGATCGAGCGCGGGATTTGCAGCAAAATCATAAGTAGCCTTCAGAGCATTTACGGCCGGTTTCATGACGGGATGGTTATAATAATCCCCGACAACATCCCCGTTGATGTAAACAAGGGTCTTCATGTTATGAAGAGATTTCAAATATTCTTCACCGTTCATCATGGTCAAAAGGCTCCTTCGATCCTTTGCGCTTTTTCGCCTGTGAATCACCAGCCCTTGGTCCACATATCGTCATCTTCGTAGACCTTTTCATCGTCCATGTGGCCTTCAGGGGCATCCACCTCGATCATCCGTCCGGGGTTGCGGTCATTGAGAATCTCACGATAGAATTCATGCTGGATGAGCAGATTCATGATATCGTTTGTCCCAGTCCAGATCTGGATCAATCGGGCATCGCGGACCATCTTTTCGATGGGGTAGACATTCGTGTAGCCGATACCGCCGATGATCTGCATGGAAAGATTGCTTATGTTCCAGGCCGCGTCCGTGGCGCATTTTTTGGCTTCGCTGACAAGACGGCGTGCCGACGGCAGTCCTGCATCCACGGATTTCCCGGCAGCAATGGTCAGGGCCCGCGCGGCATCCAGCTGGGTGATGGCATCCGCCACTTTGAAACTCACCCCCTGAAAACTGCGGATCTTCTGCCCGAAAGCCTTCCTGCGGTCGCTGTACCGCACAGCCACTTCGAGTGCGGCACGGCCCATACCCAGGGATGCCCCTGCAGATGTGAGCCGTTCAGGAACCATCATGGTATTGAAAATGTTGGCCCCTTCGTTCAGACCGCCGATGAGGTTGGTTTCAGGGACCTTGACATCGCGGAAGACAAGACGTCCTGTGCCGCCTCCACGGGTACCCAGAAGGCCGTAGAGATACTTCGCCTCAACCCCCTCACGGTCTTTTTCAATGAGGATGAGGCTGATGCGCTCGTGGGGCTTTCCGGAGGGATTGGTGTTGCAGTAGACAATGAAAAAATCAGCCCCGTCCGCCGCAACCACGAAGCGCTTCTGGCCTCGCACGGTGAAATAACCGTTCTTGTGCTCGGCCCGGGTGGTCGCCCCGAAGAAGTCGGATCCCCCTCTCGGCTCCGTAAGGGCCTCCGCGGAGATCAGGTCCCCCTTGAGCATGGGCTTGAGGAACTTCTCTTTCTGCTCTTCCGTGCCGAAGGTATGGAGAGCCTCTCCGACAATCGACGGCATGGCGAAGGCACATCCAAGGGCCGTCCCGAGGACGCCGATCTCCTCAAGGGCAGCGATCTCTCCTGTCCAGGTTTTGCCCCGTCCCCCGTATTTTTTTTGAAAGCGGAGCCCCAGAAGATTGCGGTCTCCCAGAGCCTTCACGAATTCTCTCGGATAGCGAATCTCATCACGATCCAGTTTTTTTGTGAGATCCGGCGACACGTCATTTTTGACAAAATCCCGGACTTCTTTCTTCAAAGCACGTTCTTCATCGGTTAAAAGAATGTCCTGAAGCATAGAGTTCTCCTTTCGTCATGAAACGTTATTGATATTCAGTGATCCATCCCTTCAATCCGAATGATGCAGAAAAGATGCCAACCCGGCAATAATTCGAAGAGATCAGGCGCCGGCGTTCCTTTGGACCCTGATGCCGTGTTTTTTCATCTTATGAATAAGCGTCGTTCTTTTAAGACCCAGAAGGGATGACGCCCCATCTCTTCCCCCGACTTTCCCCCTTGAGATCTTGAGGGCATGCAGGATCTGGAGTCTTTCCATATCACGCAGATTCAAGGGTCTATCGAACATCTCCTCTCTGGGGGATGTCGAGCCCAGTTCGGAAAAGCGAATCCTTGGACCGCCCAGAATGACCGCACGTTCAATCACATTGGCGAGCTCTCTCACATTTCCGGGCCAGGAATAGACCATGAGCTTTTCCATTTCCGAATGGGGAATTCCCTGGTATTTGCGGTTATACTGGGCGCAGAAAAGCTGCAGAAAATGGGCCGCGAGGGGAGGGATGTCTTCCCGTCTCTCGCGCAGGGAAGGAATATGAACGGGAAAGACGTTGAGACGGAAAAAAAGGTCTGAACGAAAACGGCCTTTTTCAACCGCTTCCGAGAGATCCTTGTTGGTAGCGGCGATCAGCCTGAAGTCGGAATAAAGGGTCTTTGTTCCTCCCACGCGCTGAAATTCCTTTTCCTGCAGAATTCTAAGCAAACGGCTCTGAGTTGGATGGGGCAATTCCGAAACTTCGTCGAGGAAGATGGTTCCGTTATGGGCCAGTTCGAATCGCCCCGGTTTCATCTTGCTCGCCCCGGTGAAAGCCCCTTTCTCATGACCGAAGAGCTCACTGTCGATCAGCGTTTCAGGCAGAGCGGCGCAGTTGACCCTGATAAAAGGCCCCTCATGCCTCGAACTTTCCCTGTGAATGGCCCGGGCGACGAGTTCTTTGCCCACACCCGTTTCACCATTGATGAGGACGGTCGATTTTGTCGGTGCCACCTTATGGATCAGCTTATGAAGCTTCAGGGAGGATTCGTTGGATCCTATGATCTCACCGAATGGGCGGAACTCTTCTTTTTCTTCCTGGTAGTATCGGTTTTCCTCTATGAGTTTGTGGTTGAGGCGGGCAATCTCATCGTAAGCCTGGGCTCGGTCGATCGAAACGGCGATCTGGGTTGCCAGGGCGGAAAGCAATCTGATTTTGTCAGGTGTCACCGCAAAGGAGAAGAAGCGACTGTCCTGATATAGACAACCCTTCACACGCTTGCCGAGAAAAAGAGGTGTGATGATGATTTTCCGGACCTCCAAGGTCGATTCTTCAAAGCGTTCATATTGAATGATGTCGTTTTCCTTTGAAGCGGAGGCCTTTCGGATAAGATCCATGGTTTCTTTGAAGCGGGGATCGTAAACGTATTCCTTCATCAGATTTCTGGAAGCAACGATTTGAAGCTCACCGGTATGCTGATCCTTGATGAAAAGGGCTGCCCGCTCCGAACCGGTGAGGCGGGATATGGACGTGATGATGTTCGTGAGGAGCTGTTCCATGTTTTTCTGGTCCGTGAGGGCATCACCCATTTCGATAATAAGATCGTAGAGGCGATTCTCCGTGGAAAGGTCTTCGCTCCGGATCAGGTGCTGAAGGTCGTGTGGAAAGACGGCTTTGGCCGTGACTTTGAGGAATTCCCAGGCCTTTCTTGCGTAGGCTTCGGCATGAGACCAGTTGCCGATCTCAAGGTAAAGCCGCGCGATGTCGATTCTGGCTTTGGCCAGGGCCAGAAGCGCGCCACTTTTTTCAAGAGCGTTTTCGATGTCGATCAGCTCGGAAATCTTTTCTTTCGGTTTCATGTCTTTTTCAAGGTACTGAATCTGCAGCCGGCGGATGATGCCATAAAGAAGAGGATTCAACTGTTCTTTACGGATCTCGTTCAGAAATCGGATGACCGGATTGAGTTCAACGGGTGAGATGCCCGCCTGAAACAGGATGAAGCCGGGCTCAAAAATATGAGAGGCATTCAGCGTATGGTACCAGCTTGATTTTCTGATTCGATACAGCACTTTGAAATGTTCAGCAGCCTGTTCATGCCGGCCTTCGAGACATTCGATATTGGAGAGACCTATCCCGGCGAGGAGTTCCGCCATGGG
>CAYXFF010000020.1:14830-20325 GCA_964464185.1 uncultured Syntrophaceae bacterium
GTGTTTTCATCCTTTTCAGGAAGCACCTTGATAAGGATATGAACAGCTTCACGATAATATCGGGATGACTCTTTCGGCGGGATGGAATGCAGGAGAGATTCTTTCTGGAATGCCGCAGTCCATTTGTAGATGCCGCCTGATTTCCTCAGGGGGGAAATCCATTTCTTCTGTTCAAGAAAAGAGATAACGGAAAAAAGAAGAGAGGGCTTTACATCATCGATGTCTTTGAACCAGTCGACTGAAAAATGGTCCGGGAATGCAGCGAAACGGTAAAGGGTATTTTTTTCGTCGCGAGAGAGGTGAGAAAGATAAGAATCGGTCCGTGTCAAAATACGTCCTCCTCTCAGTGATTGCAGGACTATATTTGTATTATCCAGAGAAGTCAAGCATGGTGTCGAATTAATAACACCTGACCATATAATGACAATATTTCTTTCGGTTCAATCTTGTTCATGCTTGTGGTGGTTTGAATAGCATGACATGATTGAGAAATGTTCTTTGGCATTTTTCTTGCTGATTAAATCATTGTAAAGGTGAAATCTGAGAATAATCAATTACTCTGTCATTCAAAACAGGAGGATGGCGATGGACTTTACGCTGAGTGAAGAACACAGGATGCTCAAGGAGAGTGTGGCAAACTTCGCGGCAAAGGAGATTCAACCGATTGCTGAAGAAATCGACAGAGAGGACACATGGCCGGACGGTCTCTGGCAGAAGCTCGCCGATCTGGGGATCATGGGCATAACGGTCGATCAGGAATATGGGGGCGCGGGTGCCGATATCCTTTCCGCATCGCTTGCCTGCGAAGAGCTGGCGAAAGCTTCAGCGGCCGTGGCGCTGTCATGGGGAGCTCACGCAAATCTTTGCTGCAACAATCTGAACAGCCATGCCAATGAGACGCAGAAGAAGAAATATCTTCCTCCACTGTGCAATGGAAAGCATATCGGAGCCCTGGGATTGACGGAGCCCAACGCGGGGTCCGACGCCGTCAATATCCAGACCACGGCGAAAAAGGAAGGGGATCATTACGTGGTGAATGGAACAAAGACATTCATCACGAACGGACCCATTGCGGATACGATCGTCCTCTATACGAAGACGGACAAGAGCCTTGGCCCAAAAGGGATTACGGCATTCATTCTGGATACAACGTTCCCCGGATTTTCCGTATCGAAGAAATTGAACAAGGTGGGGAACAGGGGCTCAGCCACGGGCGAGCTCATCATGGATAACTGCATCATACCGGCGGAGAATATCATCGGTCAGGAAAACAGGGGGATCGCCGTCATGATGGGCGGCCTGGATGTGGAAAGAGCTTTTTTTGGAACCTATGCTTTGGGGATCGCCGAAGCCGCATTCTCCGAATCGATCAAGTACTCGAAGGAGAGGGTTCAGTTCGGAAAGCCCATCGCATCCTTTCAGCTCATTCAGCAGAAACTCGCTGACATGTATACACAGATAGAGGCGGCACGGCTTCTCTGCTATAAGGCCGCCATTCTGGCAGATACGACGAAGCGCGGAGGCAAGGGAACGGAAGTCCATCAGATCGCCGCCGCCGCGATTCTGTTCACGGCGGAGACGGCCTGCAAGGTCTGTGAGGAGGCTGTTCAGATCCACGGGGGATACGGCTACTGCCTCGAATATCCCGTGCAGAGATTCTGGAGGGATGCGAAGCTGGGCACGATAGGGGCGGGGACGTCAGAGGTGAGAAGACTGATTGTGGCAAGGGAGCTTATTCAAATGTAGGTTGAAATAGTTTCAAGTTTCGAGTTTAAAATTTCTGGATGGAGATAAATAGTTCGACGGGGAGGTCCTGAATGGAAAAAGAGTTTTTCGAGGATTATAAGATTGGAGAAATCTTTATGTCGCCCGGGAGGACCATCACGGAGACGGATATTGTTCTGTTTTCAGCCTTTACGGGAGACTGGCATCCTCTGCATACGGATGTGGAGTATGCTGCGAAGACCCCTTTCAAGGGCAGAATCGCGCATGGCATGCTCGGCCTTGTCGTGGGGATGGCTGCATTGTTCAGACTGGGACCCTATGTAGTTCTCCCGAAAAGCTTCATTGCTTTCTATGGCATGGAATCGGTTCGCTTCACCGCGCCGGTCAGGATAGGGGATACGATTCACAATGAAATGACCATCAAAAGTCTTTCGGAAAAGGATGAAAAGAGCGGCGTGATAGAAGCCGAAAACATCATTAAGAATCAGCGGGGAGAAACAGTTATCGTTTATGTGACGAAAATTTTGGCAGGCCGAAAATCCTGATGGTCCTAAGAGATTGGGCTGTACGGGGATTTAAGGCCACAACGCTTATGAGAAAGGGAGTGATGGTATGGCAAAGAGAGTCGCTATGATCGCTGTGGCGCAAAATGCAGGAACCGAATCGAAAGACAATTTTTATGATCAGGCCTATCGGGTCACGAAAGAGGTGCTTGATAAAGCAGGAATGACGCGGGACGACATTCAGACCATCGTGAGCGCCTCATCCGACGTCTTTCACGGCGGCATATCCTGTGCCAATTCTTATTACTGGGAGACCACGGGAGCTTTTCTCAAGAACGCCTCCCGTCAGGACGGAGAGTCTCTCTTCGCGCTTTTTTATGGTGCGATGCGCATCATGACCGGCCATTATGATACGGCCCTGGTCATCAGTTTGTGCAAGGGATCGGAAAATCCCCCTCTTGACACCTGCACCCTCATGTATTCCGATCCCTTCTATTTTCGGAATGTAGGGTTGACGGAAACACTGGCGGCGGCGCTGCAGATGAGGCTTTACATGGAGAAATACAGGATATCGGAAGAGCAGTGCGCCAAAGTGGCCGTGAAAAACCTTCGAAACGCTTTGGGAAATCCCTACGCGCATAAAAAAGGACGGTTCACCGTTGAAGATGTGCTCAACTCGGAACGCATCGCGGATCCGCTTACAGAGATGCAGTGCGCGCCGAAATCCGAAGGGATGGTGGCAACCATACTCGTATCGGAGGAGAAAGCGAAAAAATACACCAATAAACCGATCTGGATTAAAGGTTTTGGCAGTTCGATGGACAGTTATGGCATAGGGGACAGGGAACTCCTGAATGGGCAGCTGCGTCAGGCGGCAAGGAGGGCCTATAAAATGGCGGGCATTAAGAGTCCGTTGGAAGAGATTGATATGGCCGAAGTCACGGAACCCTATGCTTTCCAGGAACTTCTGTGGTGCGAGGATCTCGGCTTCTGCAAAAAAGGCCAGGGAGGCAAGATGATCGACAGCGGCATGACGGAGAAACATGGTGAAATGCCGGTGAATCCCTCCGGTGGTGTTCTCGCGAACAATCCTTACGTATCAAGAGGTCTGCAGAGGGCAGTGGAAGCGTTCCTGCAGATCAGGGGCGAGGCCGGGGAGCGGCAAGTGGGAAAGAAAGTCAAAACGGCGCTGGCGCACGGGGTACACGGTTTTGCCGGCCAATGTCACGCTGTTGCCATTTTAGGACGTTAGGAGGTGGATCATATGGGAAGACCAGTTGCGATTATAGGCGTCGGTCAGACATATCACGGCCGGAGAATGGATGTAAGTTACCCCGAGTTGGTCAGGGAAGCCGTCATGGCCGTATTCAAGGAAACAGGCCTCACGCCCGACGATATTGACGGTGTGGTTTCGGGAACCATGCCCTCCATGATGGAAGGCATCGCCCTCACGCATTTCTATTTTGCTGATGCCATGCAGGCCGTGGGAAAACCGATTATGAAGACGGAGACATGCGGCTCGACGGGAGTATCCATTGCTCAGACGGCCTACTACTGGGTCGCTTCGGGAGCCGCCGAACTGGTGCTGGCCGTGGGACATGAAAAGATGAACGAGGGAAACAGCCAGGCAACCATGACGACAGTAGCGGAACCCTTCTATCAGCGTTATTTTATCTCCGGGGCACCGGGTGTTTTTTCAATGCAGTCCCAGATGTGGACGGCACGTTATGGTATTCCAGAGGAAAAGACAAGGGACGCGGCTGCGTTTATTTCGGTGACCCATCACGACGACGCTTTTGATAACCCTTATGCGCATATCAAGTTGAAGGTGAGCATGGAAGATGTCAAGAACTCCAGGATTATTACCTATCCCGTTCGCCTCCTTGACGTCTGCCCCAACTCCGACGGGGCGTGCGCCGTCATTTTCGCATCTGAAAAGATGGTGAAAAAATTGAAAAAGAAGCCAGCCTGGGTGAGAGGGGTCGGTTATCGCGGCGAAGAATACTTTTTCGGTGACAGCGACAAGGTCGTATGGGAAGCCGCCATTCAGGCCGCACAGCAGGCCTATGATCAGGCGGGCATAAGAAATCCGCGGAAAGAACTGGACGTGGCCGAAGTCTACAACCCGTTCACCTTTCAGGAGATGCTCTTCTATGAGTGCTTCGGTTTCTGCGAGCTTGGCGAATCCCCGGACCTGGTGTTGAAGGGTACTTTTACGAGAAAGGGGGAGCTTCCCTGTGATCCGTCGGGGGGAACGCTATGCACCAATCCCATAGGAGCCACGGGCCTCATCCGCGTTGCCGAGGCGGCTCTTCAGGTGACGGGGAAGGCCGGCGCTCATCAAATTCCAGGTGCCAAGCTGGCGCTGGCGCACGCCATGGGCGGTGTTGATCAGTTTAACGGCATCATGATTCTCGGATCGGAATTATAGAATACAGGAAGGAGATAAAGATATGACAAAGGAATTCAGAACCATCAAGACGGAGATCAGGCTGCCCTATGAGCTGGCCTACGGAGAGACCTGGACCCGCTTTTTCGATGGCATGCAGGAAAAGAAGATATACGGAAACACGTGCCCGAAATGCAACCGTGTTCTAGTACCAGCGAGAGCCTTTTGTCCGCGATGTTTCGTGGACATGGACAAATGGGTCGAAGTATCCCAGGAGGGTACTCTAATCGCTTGGTCTTATACGAATTACAAATATTACGGTATGCCCACGGAGCCGCCTTTCATAGGCGCCTTGATCAGGCTCGATGGAACGGACGTCAATTTTCTTCACCTGCTTGGCGGGATCGATCTGAGCAACTTCGAGGAAGTCCGAAAAATCGTCAAAAACGGCATGAAGCTCAAGGCCGTGTGGAGCAATGACAGGAAAGCCCATATCATGGACATCAAATATTTCAAGCCCATCTAAAATAAACCCATTCTGGAGAAGGAATGGTGAAGAATTAGAGCCCTTTCTCAAGAGCAGTTGGGTCTGGGTCTTAGGGGGGCTTGAAAATAATGGATGGTCAATTCATTTTTTGCTCGAACATAGTGATGGCTGGTGATATAGAAAACAGAATGAAGGGGGGTGATCCGTTCAGCTCGGAAAGAGGAGGAGGCAGAATGAAAGCTGGATAGGCGTCCTGCCGGGGAGATTTGTCACCAGTATCTCAAACGAATAAATCAAACGAGGGGGAAATTATGAGCTGGAAAGAGATTTACAAGAGCAAACTGATGACGGCAGAAGAAGCTGCGAAGATCGTCAAAACCGGTGATCGTTT
>CAYXFF010000021.1:0-10458 GCA_964464185.1 uncultured Syntrophaceae bacterium
CGGCCATCGGCGCCGCTGCCGGAGGCATCGCCGGAGGAGGTTCATCCGCAGGCCTTGGAGCGGGAGCGGCAACGGGCCTGGACGGCGAGCGGTACAACAGACAACTACATCAATACGAGATCAATCGCGCGAAACTGAAGGCCAAAGAGTTCAAAGAGTGGGTCAAGAAGGAAGAAGGAAAAGACATTACGGAAGAGGAGGCGGAAGGCCGCTTGATTCGGCAGCAACTGCGCTACGCGGACAGCGAGACCTATTATAAAGACGGTTCAATAGAAGACAAGTCAGCCTATAAGTTTCTTGAGGAAAATAAATTGTTGGTTTATCTGAAACCCGGCGATTTCTTCGATGCCGGAATCAATCAGGATGTCAAAGCAGCGAACCTTGACAGTTACGCAAAGGGGGAGGCCCAAAAGGGCCTCGGCGTGGAGATGCCTCTGGATCAAAACGGATTGCGCATCTATGCCGACAATCTCGGGTGGCTGCCTTCGTCGAAAGCCGTAGAATTGTATGAGCACGCTCGGATTGATCAGCGCCCCACAAAGAATACTCCTTTGTTTCTGTCAGTTGCCAGTCTGATCTTTTATCCTGTGAATTTGTCTCTTACCCATGAACAATCGATGTTTAAAGGGACCCCGACGGATTCTCTTCTGAAGCATAATGGTCCGGAAAAAAAGACTTACAATATAGGGTTTTTCCCGGCAAATAAAGATGCGACTCTGTCGGAGCTGTTATCCGGCACTCCGGGTGTATGGAGAGATGATGATAAGAATTTAAGTAAATATGAGTCTTTTATGCAGGGGACGTTTTATTACGATTACGATCGGATGGAGAAAGCTGTCGACAGAGTCAAGGAATATTTTAAAACATACAGTGCGTTGCCCCAAAATAACTGTCACGCGGGGATGGATGAATTGAAGAAAGCCTATTATGATCAGCTCATTCCAAAGAAATGAAAATGCAGCGACCATGAGAAGTTTTGTCATTATGACAGCCCTTCTGGCTGCCACGGGTGTCGGAGAGATGCAGGGAAAGCTCATATTGGACGAAAACAATATATCTTTGGTCAACCTGGAATCCCCCCGGAATAAAGTTATGCTATTAAAGCAACCCGCTGGCCTTCGTAGGATTGGCGGGATGACGCGGGTGGACGATCATTCCTTCATTTTTTCCGACGAGAAGCCGAGTTCCTTTGAGGATAGATTTATAAAACGGTTTGATCTTGCCTCCGGTGAGGTGAAGACCCTGGGCAAAGGGGGCGGTCCGATGGTGTATCTTCCGGAGCGCCGGGTGCTTTTTTTTTACCGCTGGGTACCTGACGGGGGAATAGATTATTTCGGCAGGCCCTGTCCGGATGAATGGCTGGTCGCGGCCGACCCGGAGAACATAGATGGCTTCACGAGGATAGTTCCCTCATCACGAACTTATGAATTGCCCATCGTTCAGATCTCCCCCGACGAGGTTGTTATCTACGGAGAGGGGGAGAGGCTATGGGTCTATGATTTTTCCGATTCGAGATTGAAACCGACGGGGATAAAGAACTGCTGGCCGGGTATCTGGAGAGAAAAGACGAAGGAGTTTCTGTGCAGCGATTGCGGCACCGAGGAAATATTTCTCGTTAATCTGGTCACAGGAGAAAAAAGAGAAGTACCGAAATTGAAGTGGGCTCAGGGATTCATATATATTCCTGATGCTGATGCCGTCGTTTATGCAAAAGAGTGCCGGGATTTCTCAAATCTTATTTATTTTTACTCCTTTGAGAAGGATGAAGAGATAAGAGTTAGGGGCACCTATGGCGGCAGCTTTCAAGGGATCTGGATGCCGTGACGCTCTTATTTGAGGTAAAACCTTCATGAAAATGACGGTCCTTCTGACGGCTCTATTGACAATGATGGGCTGCGTCAATCTGCACGGCAAGCTCATTGCGACGGACGGAGCAAACGAGATCTACCAGATCGACCTCCGATATCCCGAAGAAAAGACCACCATCTATAAGACGCGCGGCATCATCGGCAAGATAAGCAAGGTGAACAACCGGACTTTCATTTTTGACGAATTCGAATGGCGGAAGGATCCCGTGATCAGGCAGTATAACCTGGATTCCGGCGAGGTAAAGACTTTAGGTCAGGGGTTTGAGCCGACCTATCTTGCGGGACGGAACCAGATTGTCTTTTATCGTCAGATACCCGGGACCGACAGGATTCATGGCGGCATATTTCCAAACTGGGACTGCTGGATGGTGGCGGCCGATGTGGGGAATCTGGAGCGTTTCATAAGAATCATGTCCATAAAGGGCCATAAACCCCCGGTCATTCAGATATCGCCCGATGAGATTCTTTTTCGTGTGGATCATCATGTGTGGATTTATAACCTGTTAAAATCCAAAGATAGGGGATCCAATGCCTCAGAGGGTTTTAAACCCGTCCTTTGGCGAGAAAAGACGAAAGAGATGCTGTACGACCGCGGAGATTTTGGCTTTCTTTTGGCTCCTGGGTATAGATCGGAAAAGAGATGCCTGTGGAGGCTGGGCGGTGCCAGGGATGCCGTGTACATCCCGGACGACGATGCCATGATTTACGTAAAGACGGCATGGGAAGAACCAGGCGATACGTACTGGTACTCCTTTCAATACAGTTGGCGAACGAAAATCAGAACCGGCGGCCACCGCTCCGCCATCTGGATCCCATAGCCATTCTTGTCATTCCGGGCTTGACCCGGAATCCAGTTTTTTCTGGATTCCTGCTTCCGCAGGAATGACGGAACAGTCAAACATAATTGTGCCGGTTTCAGTCGTAATGGCTCTGAAATAAATGTCAAGGGAGAAGTGAATATGAAGAGCAAGTGTCTTTTTGTGTCAGGAGTTGTTCTCATTTTTTTATTGACCGTGTGTGGCGGGTCTGTACACGCTGTCGACAAGACCGGCTTTGTGAACCTCAGGGAGGTCATGAACAAGTCTAATGCGGGGAAGAAGCTCGCCGAAGATTTGAGCAAGTCCATGGAAAAGGATCGGGCGGCGATCATGGAGCAGGACAGGGAACTCAAGAAACTCAAGGAGGAGATCGATACGCAGGCGTCGAAATTGAAAGGGAATGAACTCAAGGAGAAGAAAACCATTTTCGAGAAAAAGCTTCAGGCATTTAAGGACTCTGTCAATGAATTCAATAGCCGGTTCAGGCTGAAAGAACAGGAGATCGTCGTGAAACTCATGCCGGAGATTCTGAAGACCGTCGCGGCGATCGCGAAAAAAGAAAAATACACCATGATCGTTGATCCGCAGATATCGCAGATTGCCTATTATTCGCCGGGGAGCGATCTGACGAAGCGGGTGCTCCGGGAGTTCAACAAATCATACAAAGGCGAGTAACGCGGAGGTCTCCCGTGGCAGAGTTTCAACGCGAGGGAAGTGAAAGGAGAAACCTAATATGAAAAAGGCGATGATTCTGGTCGGGTTGGCGTTGCTCGCGTTGAGCGCCTGCGCGACCATGCAGAAACCGGAGGTCAGGACGCCGGAGCGCGAGCCGGCGATCAGCAAGACCATCGGGCAAAAACCGTCGGACGGACGGCATCGGTTCTTGAAAAGAAAAGTGGCCATTGCAAGATTCACGAATGAAACGGTTTACGGCCAGAGTTTTTTCGTCGATGAAAACAAGGACCGCATCGGGAAACAGGCCGTCGATATTCTTTCCAATAAACTGCTCGCCACGGAAAAGTTCATTCTTCTGGAGAGGGCCGATCTGGAAAAGATCAGCAAGGAACTCGCTCTCGGCAAGGTGGACCAACTGTTGAACATGGCCGATTACCTGATCGTGGGATCGGTGACGGAGTTCGGACGAAAGACGACGAGCGACGTCGGAATATTCAGCCGGGTGAAAAAACAGGTGGCCTACGCAAAGGTGAACATCCGTCTGATCGATGTCTACACGGGAGAAATCATCTATTCGCAGGACGGAACGGGCGAGGCCTTTTCAGAGGCCGGATCCATTATGGGTGTTGGCTCGAAGGCGGATTACGACTCGACCCTGAACGACAAGGCACTGGAAGCGGCCATCACAAACTTGTCTTCCAACATCATCGAAAGTCTCCTCGACAAACCCTGGCGGTCGTACATTCTTGCTTATGAAGACGGCCGATATATCATCTCCGGCGGCGCATCCCAGGGCGTCAAGCCGGGCGATACCTTCAGCGTTTACATGCAGGGGAAGAAAATCAAAAATCCGCAAACGAACATGTTTGTTGCGCTGCCGGGCAGGCGGGTGGCCGTTATAAAAGTTCTCCAGACTCTGGGTGATTCGAAGCACAACGAAATCTCGGTTTGTGAAGTCATGGAAGGCCGGCTTGAAAAATCAGGAGAGAAGGGGGCCTTCGCCCTATTGTACATCCAGGACAGGAAGGAATAACGAAAAGGGGGATCATGAATATGAAAAAAGGAAATCGTCTCGGGAAGACACTCCTTTTTGTTTGCGCGATAATCGTTGCTGCCGGATGCCTGAAAGGATGCGGCTATATAGAGGGGGTCGTCCAGAAATCGGAGAAAAGCTACCTGTGGTTTACGGGCAATACGGAAAACGCCGTGGTTTATGTGGACAACAGGGAATTCGTCCGCCTGACCGCGTCGTATTATATCGACGAGAAGATGGGCGAGAAGACGAGGAAAGAGGAACAGACCCATTACCAGATCGAACCGGGCAAACATGAAATTCGCGTTGAGCGGGACGGCAAGGTTCTCGTGAACCGCCTGCTGATTCTCGGTAACCAGATGACAAAGGAGATCGCTATTCCATGAAAACGGGGAAACTGTTGCTGATAGGCGTTGTCATCGCTCCGTTCTTTTTCGCGATGGGGTGCGCCGAAAAGCCGAAGATGTATTATTGGGAGAACTATTCCAGGAGTCTCTACGATTATAAGAAAAACCCCTCCGATAAAACCCTGCTGGAGCACAAACAGGCTTTGTTGAAGGTCATTGAGGTGTCGCAGCAGCACCAGACGCGGGTGCCCCCGGGCGTCTGCTGCGAGTATGCCTATATTCTGATGAAAGAGGGGAACAACAAGGAGGCCCTGAAATACCTGACGATGGAAGAACAGGCCTATCCGGAATCCCGTCCTTTTGTCGCCCGGCTTAAAAACAAGATCGAGGTGCAGAAAAAATGAAAAATTTGTCTATCGGTGTATTCCTGATGCTGTTCTCGTCTCTGTTTATTCTGAACGGATGCGCCAGGCACGTGACAAAGGGAGAGAAATTTCCGTTGCTTTATCAGGAGCGTCCCGTGACGATCCTGGTTCTGCCTCCGATCAACCAGACGACGGCGGCCGACGCGAAAGAATATTACGCGACAACCATCACCGAGCCGCTGTCCCTCTTCGGTTATTACGTCCTGCCGATCGAGGTGACCTCGGATATCCTGAAAATGGAAGGGATATACGATACCGAACTGCTTCTCCGCACGCCCCCGCAGAAATTCAAGACCTATTTCGGCGCCGATGCCGTGCTTTACACGACCATTGAACAATGGGACGTTTCATATTTGGTTTTGTCTTCGACATTGACGGTGGCCATTCGTTGCGTCCTGAAGTCCGCGGTGTCCGGAGAAACGCTCTGGCAGCGCAAAAGTTTTGTCAAAGTCGATCTGAGCGGCAGCAATCAATCGGCCACAAGCTATCTGGATATCGTCATTAAGGTCGCCGCGACCGCGATTAAGACGGCGATGGCCGATTACGTGCCCTGCGCGATGCAGGCGAATTACATCGCTCTCGCGACCATTCCCACCGGGAAATATCACCCCATGCACGGCAAGGATCAGAATGAGAAATTTTTAGACCAGGACGAGGCGAAGAAATGAGAAGACAAACTGCGGTTCGGGAACTCCATTCATGCTCAGGGCCGGCCGGGAACGAAAGGACCTGTGAATTTGAAGATATTCTGGAGGCTTCCCACGACGGCCTGTTCATAAGCGACGGCCATGGAAATGTTCTGATGGTGAACAGTGCGTGGGAGCGGATCTGTGGAATTTCCCGGGATTTTGTCGTGGGAAAGAATGCCCAGGATCTGGTGAATCAGAAATTCTATACGGAATCGTCGGTCATGGCTGCTATTGAGGGCCGTAAGCCGACCACCGTCATGCTCGAAATGACCAGGGGTGAGAAGATCGGCCAGAAAATCATGGCCACGGCCATACCGATTCTGGACGAGTGCGGCAGGATAAAACGGGTGGTCGCGAACATCAGGGACATAACCGAAATCCTCTATCTGAAGGAGCTTCTTGGAGAGACCCGGGAACTGAATGAAATCTATGCCGCCGAACTGAAGCAGATGCGCGTCCGGCAGATTATTGAAAACCGCAGCATCATCGCCCGGAGCCGGGCAACCCGGGGGATCCTGCAGATGGCCGCTCAGGTGGCCAGGGTCGATTCCACCGTCCTGATCACCGGCGAGTCTGGGGTGGGGAAGGAGGTCATCGCCGACATCATCCACGATCTCAGTCAGCGTTCCAAAGGGCCTCTGATGAAAATAAACTGCGGCTCCATCCCGGAGACCCTCCTCGAATCGGAGCTTTTCGGATACGAAACGGGCGCCTTCACGGGGGCCCGGAAGCAGGGTAAAAGAGGCATGTTCGAGATGGCCCAGGAGGGAACTCTGTTTCTGGACGAGATCGGGGATCTGTCGTTCAATCTGCAGGCAAAGCTGCTCAGGGCCCTGCAGGATCATGAAATCATGCAAGTCGGAGGATTAAAGCCGATCCCGGTTGACGTGAGAATCGTCGCCGCGACCAACAAGGACTTGGAGAAAATGGTCGAACAGGGTCTGTTCCGCAACGATCTGTATTATCGCCTGAACGTGGTTACGATCAGGGTTCCTCCGCTGCGCGATCGCAAGGAAGACATTCCGCTTCTGACCCTGCGCCTTGTCGAGAATATCAACGCAAAGTATTCCTTGGATAAGCGCATTTCCCATGATGTGATAGATAGTTTCCTGATGTATCCGTGGCCGGGCAACATCCGGGAACTTGAAAACATCACCGAGCGGATGCTCGTTATGACGGAGGAGAATGAGATCCGGATCAGCCACGTTCCAGCCTGCATCATAAATCATATCATTCTCTGCGAGGAGAGGCCTGTGCCGTTTGGGCTGATGCACTTAAAAGCGGCGGTCGAGCGCACGGAGAAGCAGTTGATCGAGCAGGCGCTGAAGAAACACGGGAGCACCCGGAAGGCTGCCAGGGCGCTGGCAATCAATCAATCCACGGTGGTGCGAAAAATAAGGCGATACGGCCTCTCTTCTCTTTGCCGGGAGGAGAAGGAGGTGACCCGTCCTTTATAATCAGATAATTCGATTTTAACGGAGATACCGGACGGCGCCGAGCGTTCCGACGGGAACAGTTGCCGGAGCTTTCCAGGGATTAAACTGTTGGAGAGTCGATGATCCGTTCTGAGGGGAATGCCCGATTTTTCGGATCCGGGTGTTCAGGTTGAGATCATCAATAATCCCGACGATGCCGGCCAGCCGCGAATGAATTTCCACAACCTGAGTCCTGTCGAAGGGTCGATTCAGATCGGGCTCCAGGAGATTTCGATATTGCGGGATGGTGATCCTCACGCGACCGCCTGAAAAAGACATCCGGTATTCCCCAAAGGTGGTTCTCAGCGCCAGGAGACGATCCATCATCTCCGGCGTGAGGAGATACCTTGCCTCCATGTGGTCACAAGAGGTTACGGTGAATTTTCTGTTGAAGGCCGGATCCCCCAGATTCACAATATTTTCTTGTCCGGAGGTCCGTTCCGGGCAGTGGGAAGCAGGGACAACCAATGTCCGGCCCCGAAATCTGTTATCGCAGTGCGCCGAGAAAAAAATCCCGGAAAAGATTGTATAGTACTCGGTCCTCATCCGCGAATGTCCATGGATGTCCAATTCATGGACCGTGCGCTTCTCTTCCGCATGCACATGAGAGAATCGGAAATGAGTGACCCCATGAACGCCTTCGACGTAGTCGCAGCCGCTGTAGCGGTCCGGAGTCCCATACAGCATCGAATCCTTGAACTCTTCGATTGAGACGGTCTTCTTCGGAGACCAGATGTACCAGGGGGACGTGATTGACAGGAGGGCAGGAATCGTTTCCTGTTTGAAATCCCGTGCCAAATATCTTTTCATCCTGCGTAATGTTCCTGCCGTGATGAGAGGCAGGAGCGCGTATACAAAGACGTAACCTGTGGGCTCTCTCTGAGCCTGGCAGAAAAAGGAAAAAACGCTCAGACATGCGAACATAACAGTCCAAGGCCAGGACGATGTCCTATTTTTAACGATGTTCAGGCGGGTCATCTCGAGATTCCGGAGTTTCTTTCCAAGAGGACCATGGAGAAGTTTTTCGAGATCGTTTTTCATGTTGTTATCCCTCAAACCTTTGTTGCGTAAAGGTGTGGCACATCGTTGAGGGCATGACAATGCTTGATAAACTTGGTGAATATACGGAACTAAATCAGGCATGACTCTATCGACTATTTCCCTCCTCTTCGTACTGCAGACCTTCTTGCTTTCTAGCATCATTCAATAAAAAATGACGGTTACCGGCTGCCGGATCTTAAAATTAATTCAACATTTCAACTGTAAATTGTGATAATGATTCGCCCATTGTGAAAAGACATTTCGTATAGACGGATTCCACGGCAACCTTTCATTGAGGGCAGGATCATGCGGTTGGTGGTGAAAGAACCCTTTACTCTAAAAAGAGAAAGGGTTCTTTTTTTGCTCAGAAGAACCCGGATTCAGAACAGTATTTTTTAGGATATCACCAAACGCGCGAGAGCAGAGGGGTGCGGGATAAAAATGATAGGTGGGCAAACGATCTTCACGGGCGGTTCTAAATATAGATTGTGGATTCTCGCGCTGTTCATCGTCGCTCTTATTCTGGCAGGGGGGTATCTTCTGACAAAGTATCTGGCGGATCAGGCATGGCGGGATGTGATCAGACAGGGCGATGCGAGTATTTCCATATTAGCGTCCAACGTAAAGGCTGCTATTGCGAGGATTGAGAAGGGCGCCCTGACCCTGTCGGGTTCTCAGGGGGTTTCAGCTGCCTTGATCACTCATGACGCGGGGGATATAAGGTCCGCTGAAGAAGTGCTCGACCGGTACAACAAAGCCCTGGAAGCGGATGTCTGTTATCTTTTGGATCGAACGGGTCTGGTGATTGCGTCGTCGAACCGTAACGATGCAGATAGTTTTGTCGGCAAGAATTATAAGTTTCGTCCCTATTTTATTGAGGCCATCAAGGGCGAAAAGGGTCGTTACTTTGCATCGGGAATCACTTCTCTGAAAAGGGGTTTCTATGCGAGCTCTCCCGTTCGGGATGCCCGGGGAAGGATCATCGGTGTGACCGTCATTAAAGAAAATATTGATGACATTGAGAATTATTTAAGAAAATATGAATACTCTTTTCTCATCAGCCCGGAGGGCGTCATTTTTCTTTCCGGTAAGCCCGATATGGTATTGAAAAGCCTGTGGCCATTGGGAAAGGATACTGAGCAGGGGCTTCTTTCTTCCCGCCAGTTCGGCGACAAACCCTTTAAAGCGTTTCTATCCCGGGAAGTATCCAGCGGGACAGATATTCGTATACAGGGGAAACGCTCCCTGGTCTTCCGCAAGATCATAGACCCTGAAGGTTGGTCTATCGTCCTTATCTCCTCTCTCGAAAGGGTGACGTTTTATAAACTCATAGGCATTGCGACAACCCTTATTGTGTTGATACTGGTTTCTTCTCTCATTCTCATCATTCACGAGACAAATAAAGCCAGAACGGTACACCTCGAAAGTGAACAAAAACTTCAAAGCATTCTCCATGGCTCTTTTATTCCAACCTTTGTGATCGGAAAAGATCACAAGATCCTATACTGGAATAAGGCCCTGGAAGAAATCAGCAGGATCGGGGCGGCGGATATCATCGGCACCACGGAGCAATGGAAGGCTTTTTATGAGAGGGAGAGGCCTACCCTGGCGGATCTTCTTGTGGACGGGACCATTGAGGCTATCCCGGATTGGTATTCCGACAGGGTCATCAAATCCGCCTTGATCGATGAAGCCTACGGGGCGGTAGACTTTTTCCCCGCCCTTGGTGAGGATGGAAAATGGCTGCGTTTCACCGCGGCCGCCGTCAGAGACTCTTCAGGCCGGTTGATAGGAGCGATTGAAACGCTGGAAGATATCACGGATCTGCGGCGCGCTGAGGAGTTGTTCAGGACCATTGCGGACACCTCCCGGGCGGGGGTCTATATCGTCCAGGACGGCAGATTTCAATTTATCAATTACAATGCCGCGGGCTATGCAGGATATTCAGTAAAAGAGATGATAGGGATGGAGTCTCTGAGCATTGTGTATCCCGAAGATGTTGAAACAGCGAAAAACAATGCCTCGGAGATGTTGAAGGGCAAGCGCACGGCTCCTTATGAATTCAGGATTACCCGGAAGGACGGGCA
>CAYXFF010000021.1:10558-19499 GCA_964464185.1 uncultured Syntrophaceae bacterium
TGAAGGGCAAGCGCACGGCTCCTTATGAATTCAGGATTACCCGGAAGGACGGGCAGCTTCGTTGGATCATGGAGACCGTGACATCGATTGATTATCACGGCGTGAAGGCTGTCCTCGGGAACTCCATGGATATTACCGAGCAGAAGCAGTCCGAAGAATCTTTGAAGAAGGCCTTTCATGACCTCCGGGAGGCCAAGGACATGCTGGTCCAGTCCGAAAAACTCGCGGCCATGGGCCGCCTTTCATCAGGCGTTGCCCATGAGATTCGCAATCCCCTGAACATCATGTCATTGAACCTGCAGATGTTGGAGATAAAAGGGGCGATGGATGATGATACGAAAAAAGCCGTGTCCATCTGTCACTCCCAGATCGGCCGAATTGTGAAGATTGTTGAGGGCCTGAGGATGTTTTCCCGCATGTCCGAAAAAAAGCTCTCCCCGGAGAATATCCAGGAGGTCGTTGACCATGTGCTCAGCCTGAGCGGCCCCCGGCTCAGAATAGAGGACGTCGCCGTCAGCGTGAAATGCAATCCGGGTCTCCCGCGGATATTCATGGACAGGGCGGCCATGGAACAGGTCTTCTTTAATCTTGTCTCCAACGCCCTCGACGCCATGAAAGATCGGGGAAAAAAGGTTCTCACGATAGCCGCCGAAAGGAAAGAAGGGAATATTCTCGTCACCGTCTCCGATACGGGTCACGGCCTCCGGGAGGAGGATCTGCCGAAACTCTTTGACCCCTTCTTCACGACAAAGGGCCCGGACAAGGGGACGGGCCTGGGTCTTTCCATCTCCTATGGGATCATCCAGGATCATAAAGGAAAAATCCGGGCGGAGAACAATGAGGCGGGAGGAGCAACGTTCTATATAGAACTGCCGATCGAAAAAAGAGCAAAGTCATGATCATCATTTTTTCAAGAACGCGTTTCCGGGGAATTATTCTTTACAGAAATGCCCGTTTGCCCTAAAATAAAATCGTCGGTGCAGAAAGGCCCGCCGGGGTTCTTGCGGTTGTGTGGAGAGGATGCAGGGGTGCGGGAAGATGCCGGAACGTGTCCGAGTCCAGGAAGTCTTCAATGATGTCAGCGCCCACCGGCGCGCTGCCGGCCTGATTCGACGGTTCTCGACCAACAAGCGGGATATCCGCCAGGCGGCCACGGAAGATCTCGACCTCAGGGAATGCCGGTTCATCCTCGATCTGGGATGCGCCTTCGGTTCTTTTGCGAAGAGTCTCCAGGGCAGGGTTCATCCCCGGGCGACCATCACGGGCGTGGATGTCGTCGAGGCTTGCAAGCCAATGTTTCTGGATGCCTGTCGCCGGGCGGGCATGCGCGGGCTGTTCTTTCCCGGAGGGGCATCCGTCCTGAAAACCTTCGCCGACCGGTCCTTTGATCTCATAAATTGTTCCTATGCCCTCTATTTCTTCCCCGACGCCGTTGAGGACATCGCCCGTCTGCTGCGCCGGAAAGGAATCTTCATTGCCATTACCCACCATCAGCGGAACGCAGGCGAGCTGATCGATCTGACGAAAAACATTCTCAGGGCCGAGGGGCATTTTCATGAAAAGGAACTGCCTTTTGAAACCATTATCGGTCGATTCTCATCGGAGAACGGGGAAGCGTTACTGAGTCCCTGGTTCGGGAAAATCAAGACCATCGATTACCTCAATTCGCTGGTGTTCCCGCCGGCCGATGCTTTGCACCTGCTGGAGTATTTCCGGTTCAAAAGTCCCCTTTATTTCATGGGAACGGGAATGGATACGGAGGCCATGCTTGCCCTGGTGCGGGACTACCTGGTTCGAGTCTCCTCCGGGAAAAACAGCTTGACCATCTCGAAGGATGACCGTATCTTCATTTGCGCATTACCGAGGCATGGGGGGAATAAGCCATGAGGAAGGGACGAAGGCGGTTTTGCCACTCTTGCGGCGGACCGGTCTCCCACAGGATAGAAGACGGAATCCAGCGGGATTTTTGTCCGGTCTGCAACCTCTTTTTTTATGAGAATCCCCTGCCCGTTGTCTCGACGATCGTCGATGTGGACCGCCGGATTCTTCTGGTCAAGCGGGGGAAGAGACCCTACAAGGGATCCTGGTGCCTGCCCACGGGATTTGCCGAAGCCGGCGAAAGCATTCAGGAGGCGGCCCTGAGAGAGCTGGCGGAGGAAACGGGCGTCGAGGGCAGAATCCTCAGCCTCGTGGATGTCCGCTCCTATGGAAGCCGATTTTACGGGGATCTCCTTTTCATCACCTTCGAGGTGGAACCCCTGGGGGGCTCACTTCAACCCAAACCCGGTAGCGACACGGTTGCGGCCCGTTATTTCCCCTTGGAGCATCTTCCGAAAATAGCATTCTCTTCAAACAGGAACGCCCTGCAGCATTACATAACAGGCAAAACCGAATACTGGGCCATCGTCGATTCCTTCAGCATTTCCGTTCGCGAAGAGGAACCCGGCGGTATCAGGAAAAATCTCCTCTCCGACAGGATGATCGGCGTCATTGAGGATAACGCGGAATCCATCGCCCGGCGCTGGCTGAACGATGCCCTGAACAACCCTTCGACGGCGGATTTCCGCAAGTTCGATGAGGCGCGCCTTTTCGGGGATGTCCGTGAGATTCTTTCCCAATTCGGAAACTGGCTGGGCGGTTTTTACAAAGATGCCGACATTCGGAACTATTACACGGCTTTCGGACGGCAAAGCCGCAAGGACGGCGTGGCCTTGAGCCATGTGCTAAGCGCCCTGAGCCTGATCAAGAAGCATCTCTGGGAGTTTGCTCTCTCACAGGGCATGTGGCGCAAGACTCTCGATATCTACATGGCTCTGGAACTCGACCGCCGGATCGTTGTTTTTTTTGACAAAGCGGTTTTCCATACGACCCAGGGCTATGAAAGATAGAAAAATCCTGCAGCCTGAAGGGACGCCTTTTTACTGCGCCAGATAGACGGTTTCCGCTAGTTTGCCCAGGTCGCTCCCGACCGCCACCACATCATTCATATCGCTCAGGAAGACATTGCTGACGTAAAAGGCAAAAACGAGTTTTCTGCCGCTTGACGCGTTGATATAACCGGCCAGTCCCTTGGCTGTGAGAACCCCCCGGTCGTTCAGGAGATCTCCCGTAACCAGCGTCCCCGTCTTGGCGAAAACCTTGCCCCGCGCGGGGCTCTCCGGAGGAATGCTGTGGGCCAGGGTCCCGTCCACGCCCAGGATCGGCAGGGCATCTCGATAGGCCTGGTAGTCAGGACGGGCGGCCATGCCGCGCAGGAGCTGAACCGCCGCCCGCGGGGTGATGAGATCGCTGCGATCGGCGCCTTGGCCGTCCGCGATGGAGATTGTTCGCACATCCACCCCGGCCCCTTCGAGGAAAGCCCTCTCCAGCGCGAGCCCCTCGCCGGTTGTCCGCTTCCCGTTCCTGGCGGCGATGATAAGAGGGGTCATCTCCGCACCGGGGTTAAGGCTCACCTTGAGAACGAGCTTGATCGTCTCTGAATAAGGCGGGGATTCCAGAAGCGCTATGCGCGTCATGGAGGCATATTCTTTATTGTCCGGAAGTTTCCCGGCAGGATTTCTGCCGGGCAGAGGCGCATCGACCCGCACCCCGGCCCCGCGCAGCGCCTCGATCAGCAATGCACGGGCAAAGGAAGAGGGGTCTTCAACATGATAGATCCGGATGGATGGTTTTTGTCCCGCCGCTTTGATACCCATGACGATGAGCCGATTCTTCCCCCCGGAGATGACCTCGATCTGGGATTCCTTTTTTGGATCCACGGTCATGACCTGCGATTCCACCTGATAGAAGGACGTCTGGGGGCGCCAGTCCACTAGCGCGGCTTTACCGGGAACGGTCGGTGTGATCACAAAATCAATTACGTTGTCGTTAACGACTATGGGTGTCCGGACGAATCCTTCGGGCGATTTGGATTTTTCAAACAGGCGGTCGTCGATGATCACATCGCCCCGCACCCGTTTGATGCCGGAGGCGGCGACCTGCCGTGCCAGGTTGTTGACCCCCGCCAGGGGATCCTGCGAGGTCAACTCGGCAGCCAGCGGCCCGTCATCTCCCGCGTCTGTATGATCCATATTCGTAAAGGCAATACGACCCTTTGCGTCCGTCCGTCCGCCGAGCGTCAGATCCCCGCTGGCCACGAGTATCAGGTCTCCTTTCAGCTCTCCCCTTTTGTTCACCGCTCCCCTTCGATAGATGGGGGTCTTGAAGCGATAATCCGCGCCGAGTGCGTTCAGCCCCGCGGCCATGGTGAAGAGCTTGGTGGTCGACGCCGGTGTGAACAGTTTATCGGCACTGAATTCATAGAGCACGCCTCCCGAATCAAGATCCGCGACCAGGATGCCCCAGTGCGATTGCGCATATCGGGGCTGATCCATAATGGATTTTATCCTCGTGCCCATCGTATCGTCCGCCTTCGACGGCAGGGGAATCATCAGAAGACAGATCAACCCTGCGTAAAAGAAGCTCTTTATTAAACGAAACATGATGCTCTCCTCACTGCATGATGAATTCTTTGAAATACAGATCCCCTTCTTCGTTCACCTCCGTAAATCTTGAAGATCGCACGTTCAGGAAGCTGTATGTGACATATTTTTTACCCCCGGAGAGAGTGAATCAATATTCAGCGGGAATCGATAGCCGGCCTTTTCATAAAGATCCCTTATCCGGATCAGGTCCTCCATCATGTTTTCGCCCGGGATGATTTCACCCAGCCATCGGGTCCTTTTATTTTCATTGTCCAGATACCAGCAGATGATGGAAACCCCGGCGGCCTTCGCGATATGCCAGAATCCGGTTTTGATCGTCGGCACTTTTTTCCGGGTTCCCTCAGGCACTATGGCCAGAAGAAACTCATTTCTTGTGTTGAAAATTTTCACCATCTGTTCCACAGCGCCCTGGGAAGAACCGCGATCCACGGGAATGCCTCCCAGAATATTGAGAAGAAAAGACATGGGCCAGAAATACAGCTCTTTTTTTATCATGATATGCCCGGTTCGCTTGATAATCCGAAACGCCGTGAAGGCCCGGACAGCATCCATGTTGGATGTATGGGGAAAACCGATAATGACATGCTTACTGGAAAAATAAGACGGGAGCGGTTCAAACCGCCAGCCCATCAAGAAATAAAGCGAACGTCCCGCAAGACTCATGAATTGTTTCACCTGGGATTCCTTTCATTTCCCTTTTTCATCTTCATCCTTGGCAGCAGGAAAAAATAACCGACAATAACGAATGTCGCCGCGGGCAATGCTTTTTGCATCACAGGATGCCAATCATGATCGGTAATCTTGCACATTCTTCAGATTCCGTCAATGAACGGCATTTTTGCCCTTTCATGCCGTCGCCTGAAAAAAGGTTTGACAGGCCGTCAAGAGAATTTTATTGTTTCCGTACCGGACTTATTTCGAATTGCGGAAAGGGATCGCTCATTTTCATCAAGTGGGTTCAACCCATGAAAGGAGGTGGCTTATGGCTGAAGAGATTGAGGTTGGCTGTGCCAGACCAACCGGCGGACCGGTTGGTGAAGAGGTAGAGCTGAAAACGGAGAAAGAAACGGTTTCGCCCAAAAAGGAGGTGGTGAGCATGATCAAAGTCGGAAGGAAAGCCCCTGATTTTGTGTCGCCTGCGTACCATAAGGGGAAGTTCGTCTCGTTGAAATTGTCGGATTATCTCGGGAAATGGGTTCTCCTATGCTTTTATCCGGGGGACTTTACCTTTGTCTGAGCGACGGAGATTTCGGCAGTTGCCGAAAAATTCAAAGCGTTTCAGAAGCTGGGCGTGGAAATTCTCTCCATGAGCGTGGATAGCGTGTTTGTCCACAAGATGTGGGTGGACCATGAATTGTCGAAGATGGTCAAAGGCGGCGTTCCCTTTCCCATGCTGTCGGACGGCGGCGGAAAAGTGGGGACCATATTCGGCATTTATGACGAGAACGCGGGTGTTGAAACAAGGGGCCGGTTCATCATCGATCCCGACGGTGTTGTCCAGGGATACGAAGTGCTCACACCGCCCGTGGGACGGAACATCAATGAATCACTGCGGCAGGTCCAGGCGTTCCAGCTTGTCCGCGCCAGCAAAGGCACGGAAGCGACCCCTTCCGGATGGAAACCCGGAAAAATGACATTGAAGCCCGGACCGGATCTGGTGGGCAACGTCTGGAAGGTTTGGAAAACGGACATGGCCTTCGATTGAGGGTCCTTGAAACGATGATTTTCAGAAAAGATGAATGGAAACATGATCACGGATTTCAAGATGCTGATTGCGGAGGCCGCTTCCCGTGGGCCCAGGAAGGTAGCCGTCGTTCTGCCTCATGAGGCGGCATCGATCGAAGCGATCAATGACGCGCAGATCGCGGGCGTGGCCGAGGGCGTTCTCATCGGGCACTCGAACCTCATGGAATCGTTGCTGAAGGATCTGAAGATTCCTCCGTCGCGTTTCGTCATTCACGATGAGAAGAACGAGGATCGGGCGGCCGAATACGCTGTGGAGCTGGCCGCATCGGGCGGGGTCGAGATTATCCTGAAGGGGAACATCTCAACCAACAAACTTCTGGGCGCAGCGCTGCGCGGTCCCCGCAATCTGAGGGCGGGAACTCTGCTGAGCGACGTTTTCATATTTGAGGACAACCGGCAGGGGAGGCCGTCCATCAGCCTCGCCTCCGATGGGGGCGTCAATGTCGCTCCCGATTTGAAGGCGAAAATCGGCATCATCAAAAACGCCGTGACCGTCGCGCATGCCCTCGGGATCAAGGTTCCGAAGGTGGCCATTCTTTCGGGTGTGGAAAAAGTTCAGCCGGAAGTGCAATCCACGGTGGATGCCCTTGCCCTGGCCAAGATATGTTCATACGGGGATATTCCGGACTGCGTTGTGGATGGACCTTTCGCGCTGGACAACGCCGTTTCCATGGAAGCCGCGCAGATCAAAAAAGTGGAATCACCGGTGGCCGGTTCAGCCGACATTCTGATCATGCCGGACCTGGAGGCAGGCAATATTTTTGGAAAGGCGCTGGTCTACTATGGGGGAAAGGACCTCGCCCACGTCATCGTCGGCGCCAAGGTCCCCATCCTCATCAGCTCGCGATCGGACCCGCCCGCGGCAAGGCTGGCTTCCATCGCCCTGGGCGTTCTGCTGTCATCGTGGATGACGCGGAAAGCGTGACGTTTTTTCAAGGAATTGGAAGGGGACATGAAGATAACACAGCTTTCGGTCTTTCTGGATAACAGGGCAGGGGTCCTGGCGGAACTGACCGAGTATCTCGGTGCGAACGGCATAAACATTCGCGCCCTCAGCGTTGCCGAGTCCAGAGATTTCGGCGTCATACGGATGATCGTGCCCGATCCATCCCGCGCCGCGGATCTCCTTGGCAGGAAGGGGTACAGCATCCAGAAAGTGGAGGTGCTCGCCGTGCGGGTGGCCGATGAACCCGGAGGGCTTGGTAAGGCACTTCGCGCCCTGGCCGACGAGCATTTGAACGTGGATTATCTGTACACGTTTCTGGACAAGCTGGGGGATCACGCCGTCGTGATTCTGCGGGTCGACAATCTTGATTTCGCAAAGGCCATTCTGATTCGAAACGGCTTCAGGCTTTTGTCGCAGGAAGACTTCTCAGGACTATAGCAAAAGCGCTGCTTTCCCCTTTTATCTTTTCAGAATGGTTTTCAGAGCCGCGAGCAGCCTCGCGACATTTTCCTTCCTTGCCGTATGCCCCATGAGACCGACGCGCCAGATTTTTCCCGCCAGGGGGCCCAGGCCGGCGCCGACTTCGATTTTGAATTCACTTCGCAGACGCCGCCGGACGGACAATTCGTCCACGCCTTCGGGAACCTGCACGGCATTGAGCATGGGGAGCCGGTGAGGTTTTCCGACCAGCATTTTCAGGCCCAGCCCTTCCAGGCCGTCGACCAGCGCCTGGTGATTTTCCCAATGACGCTGAAAGACCTTTTCCGGTGTTTCCTCGAGGATCAGGAGGAGCGCCTGGTAAAGACCGTAGATCATGTTCACGGGCGCCGTGTGATGATAAACGCGATTCTGTCCCCAGTAGTTGGCAATGAGGGAAAGATCGAGATACCAGTTGGGAACTTTCGTTTTCCGTCCGCTGAGCCTGGCCATCGCTTTTTCTGAGAAAGAGACGGGCGCCAGTCCGGGCGGGCAGGACAGGCATTTCTGAGTCCCGCTGTAAATCGCGTCGATGTTCCAGTCGTCCGTCCTGACGTCCACGCCTCCCAGGCTCGTGACGGTATCCACCAGGTAAAGCGTGTCTGAATTCCTGAACAGGCTGCCGACTTCGGCGACCGGATTGATCACACCCGTGGACGTCTCCGCGTGGACAATCGCCGCGATCTTGTATGACTCCCGCCTGATTGTCTTTTCAACATCTTCAGTGATCACCGGGGTCCCCCATTCAAATTCCAGCGCGTCCACCTGCGCTCCCAGCCTTTCCGCCACATCCTTCATCCTCCGCCCGAAAACGCCGTTGATGGCGATGAGGACTTTATCCCCCGGCTCCACGAGATTTACGAAACAGGCCTCCATTCCGGCAGAGCCCGTGCCGGATAAGGGCAGCGTCAATTTATTGTTTGTATTCATGATCTTCTGAAGCATTTCCTTAAGGCCATCCATTATTTTCAGGAAATAGGGGTCCAGATGCCCGAGGGTTTTCAAGCTCAGGGCGGAGTAGACTTCCGGAGGCACGCAAGAGGGTCCGGGTCCCATCAACAGCACTTCCTCAATCCCTTTCAGTTGATTTTCCATAGAGGTCTCCTTTCGGATCGTTTGTGGGTTGAATGTAATTTAGCATAAACAGGCGAATTGGACTATGAAATCTAACACCCATTTTATGGGTAGGGTTCAAGGATTCAAGGGTTCGAGGGTCCAAGTGCAAAAAAGAATTTTATGCAATTCTTTCAACTCTATCGAATGCCGCGAAACCGCAAAAGGCTTGCCG
>CAYXFF010000022.1:0-1394 GCA_964464185.1 uncultured Syntrophaceae bacterium
CGGGCTCCTTTTTTTACGGAAAGATCAGCGACCAGACATACCGGAAAATCATGCTGATCCTCCTTGGACTTCTTGGCCTCTTCACGCTTTACGGCACCCTTGCGTAACGGCAAATACCCGATGAAAATATGGCGCACAAGAATTCTTCGACATGATGTCAGCTGGCGTCTAGCCTGACCGGGCTTTCCTCTTCCGCAGATAAACTTTGACCAGCTCCATGGTGATCGGAGACGCAAAAAAGAAGGGGGCCATGAAGAGCCAATCAGCGAAACTCAGGGGCACCGTGTCAAAAAAGGGCCGCAGGAAGGGCACGTAGACCGTCATGAGCACCAGGATAAACGAAATCCCCACGGCCCAGATCATCCAACGGTTGGAAAAAAATCCGACGGAGAACACGCTGTAATACTCCGATCGCGCTGTAAAGGCCCTCAGCAATTCGGAGGTGCAGAGGGCCACAAAGGCGACGGTCTGAGCCGCTTCCACATGGCCTGCAAAACGATCCAGGGCCAGGGTGAAGGCGGCAAGAATGGCAATGGTATCCACAATGGACACGGCGGCAATACCGATGGCCATGTCCCGGTTGATGACGGGTTCCTTTGGGGGACGGGGCGGCTTTTTCATCGTATCGGGATCGCCTTTTTCCATTCCCAGGGCCAGCGCCGGAGCTCCGTCGGTGACCAGATTGAGCCAGAGAAGCTGGATCGGCCGGAGCGGGATCGGCAGTGCCGCGATCATGGCACCGAAGATAATCAGAATCTCGCCGACATTGCAGGCAAGAAGAAAATACACGAATTTCCGGATATTCGAGTAAATGATCCGGCCTTCCTCTATGGCCGAAACGATGCTGGCGTAGTTATCATCCGTGAGGACCATGTCTGCCGTTTCCTTGGAGACGTCCGTACCCGTAATGCCCATGGCAACGCCGATATTGGCCCTTTTGAGCGCCGGCGCGTCATTGACTCCGTCACCGGTCATGGCCACAACATGTCCCCTCGCCTTGAGGGCATCCACGATTCGTGTCTTATGCTGCGGCGATACCCGACAGCAGACATCGATCCTGTCGGAGGTGCTTGCCAGCACTTCATCGGACATCCGATCCAGTTCCGACCCGGACACGACCCTGCCTCCCGGCGTGAGCAGGCCGATCTCTTTCGCGATGGCTTCCGCCGTGTCCTTGTAATCGCCGGTGACCATGATACTGCGCAGACCCGCCCCCTGGGCAACCTTGATGGCCTCCGCCACCTCCGGTCGGGCCGGATCAATCATGCCCATGAGGCCGATGAACGTGAGTCCTGTTTCCACGTTGCCGGGGGTACAGGCATCCGGAACGCCTTTCAGGGAACGGTAAGCGACGGCCAGCACCCGGAGCGCCTGACCGCCCATGTCATGATTCA
>CAYXFF010000022.1:1494-8517 GCA_964464185.1 uncultured Syntrophaceae bacterium
CGAATCAGGGCGTGGCGGCGGATCATCTGCTGCATTCCCAAGGCCAGGCAGATGGTCACGATGGCCGGCAGACCTTCCGGCACGGCGGCAATCGCCAGGCTGACGGCGGTCATAAACAGATTGATGATGTCCTTCTTCTCCGTGGAAAGATAATAGAGAAACCCTTCGTTCAAAATATTCAGCACGTGGGTGTCACGGATAAGACCGTAGATAAAGACAATCCCGCAGATCGCCAGACAGGCCGTCCCCAGCACCTTGCCCAGTTGTTCCAGCTTCTGCTGGAGCGGAGTATCTTCCTCTTCGTAAGACTGGATCATTTCGGCGATCAGGCCTATCTGTGTATGCATGCCCGTGGCCGTGACCAGACCCTTCCCCCGACCGTATGTCACCAGGGTACTCATAAAGGCCGAGTTCTTCCGGTCTCCGATGGGTATATCCTTGTCCAGAACAACAGCGGATTCTTTTTCAACGGGAACGGATTCCCCGGTAAGGGACGCCTCCTCCACCTTGAGGTTAAAGCTCTCCACGAGGCGCATATCCGCCGGAACATAATTCCCCGCCTCTATGAGAACGATATCCCCCACAACCAGTTCCCTGGACGGGATGGTCGCCTGATGACCACCCCGGATCACCTGGACATTGGGGGCCGCCATCTTCTTGAGGGCCGCCAGGGCCTGTTCTGCCTTTGACTCCTGGACGACCCCGACAACGGCATTGAGCGCGACGATGACCATAATGGCAATGGCATCGATAAACTCGCCCAGGAGCAGGGATACAACAGCGGCGATGATCAGAATGATGACCAGAAAGTTGTTGAACTGGTTCAGAAGCAACTTGAAAAAACCCGGCCGTGGGCGTTCCATGAGTTCATTGGGGCCGTTTTCCCTGATCCGGCTTTCGGCCTCGGCCTGGCTCAATCCTTTCTCGATATGGGTTTCTAACTCTTTCAACAGATCATCAATCGATTTGCTGTGAAATTCCTGCATGCTCATAAATCCCTTTTTAGATTCTTTTGTTTCGCCGCGGGTTTTCCCGCTCTTCAAGTCGAAGGTAAATCTGCAAGAGAATTCTTTATTTGTCAACATCTATCCTGAAATCCCGGACCCGGCGGCCGGGCTGGCAACTCTCCCGGCTCCCCATGAAATTTTGGTGGACTCATTAAATCGATTGTGAAAGGATCAGTGGACTTTTCCTGAAACACATCACGGACACGGATTTTTCGAAATGACAACATGCGAAGCGATTTTTCTTGGAATCGTGCAGGGTCTGGCGGAATTTCTTCCTGTCAGCAGCTCAGGGCATCTGGTGCTCTTTCAGCGGCTTTTCGGCATTGAGGAAGGCGCTTTGATTTTTGATGTGGCCGTGCACGTGGCGACCGTAGCGGCTCTCCTTACCGTTTTCCGGAGAGATATCTGGACCATGATCCGGCAACCCTTCAGCCGCCTCCCTCTCCTAATTATCGCGGGGACCATACCCACGGGAATAATCGGGATTCTCTTCAAAGACATTTTCGAGGAGATGTTCAGTTCCGGGGCAAGCCTGGGTGCCGGATTTCTCATCACGGGAGCTGTCCTCTGGTGGGCCGAGACGGCCAGGACGCATGACAAAGACGTGGAACACATGAGTTATCTGGATGCCGTTTTTATCGGCACCCTCCAGGGAATAGCCATCATTCCCGCCGTTTCCCGCTCGGGCATGACCATCGCGGGGGCCCTCCTGCGGGGGCTGGACCGCCAATTCGCCGCGCGCTTTTCCTTTCTTCTCTCCATACCGGCGATCCTGGGAGCAGCCGTTGTCAAGACGAAACCTCTGATCGAAATGGTACGGGCGGGAACGGGGATCGGCATGACCGAACTGGTCTTGGGCATGATCTCGGCCGCGCTCTTCGGCTATGCAGCGATCCGCTTCATGCTCTGGGTGATCGAAAAGAAGAGCCTGCGCGGCTTCTCCTGGTATGTCTGGATACTGGGGACACTGATCCTTGTCGATCAATTCTTCTTTCACGGGTTCTTCTGATAAATTCCTGTCCTTTTTGGTCTTGACAGGCTCCGTGCTCATTACATATAGTGCGCGAGGATAATTCCTCGCAGCCGGCCGACACGAGGATACCGATTAACGATATGCCTACAGAAAACCGCACGAACGTTTCACCGCCTGACGATCAGAGGCAAGGGCGGGCTGCGATGACGAATCATTCCTTCCTCAGGCTTGTTGCTCTATTCCTGATCATCGGCGCGGCAACATTCCTTTTCTTTCATTTCAATCTGCACACTTTTTTCCTGGACCGGAAAAAGGCCATCGCCTTTATCGAATCCTTCGGATCCGGGCCGCTTTCCACCCTCATTTTCATCGTCCTTCAGATCGCGCAGGTGCTGGTGGCGCCGCTTCCCGGTGAAGTAACTGGAATCATTGGGGGATATCTGTACGGACCGGTGATGGGAACCCTTTATTCCACAATAGGCCTGACCATCGGTTCCTGGATGGCCTTCCTGCTCGCCCGGGTTCTCGGCCTGCCTTTCGTAGAAAAGGTGGTGAGCAGGAATATCCTTCAGAAATACGATTACTTCATGGAACACCGGGGAGCCCTTGTCACCTTTGTCATGTTCCTCATCCCGGGTTTCCCCAAGGATGCCCTGTGCTACATCATGGGGCTCAGCCACATGCGAACCAGGCTTTTTCTGATCGTCTCCACAATGGGACGATTATTCGGAACCATCATGCTTTCCGTCGGGGGGAGCTGCGTCCGGAAAGACCAGATGCCCGTCCTCTATGTCATTATTGGTCTCACGGCCGTGATTCTTATTCTGACCTATCTCTACCGGGATAAACTTCTGAACACGCTGAGAAAAAAACATCATCCCGAAGAATGATTCTTTCCTGTCCCCGCTCAAGTGACCCGCACCCATAAAAGGTTGGACAATTAAAAAAACTTGCTTTATATTGTTTTCCTACAGTTCACTTCTTTTTGAATTCATGAATATCAACGAGCTTTTTCCTGGAGAAAAGATCAATGGATAAGATGGATAAGAAGGTTCATTTTGAGGAAGTTCCCGTCGAAAAATTGAGGTGGCGCTGCGATCCGGATACCTTTGAATTCAAGACGACAGAAGAATGCGAGTATTCGGAGGGGATCATCGGACAGGAACGGGCCGTGAAGGCCCTGAGAATGGGACTGACCATCAAAAGCCCCGGCTATAACATCTATGTCTCCGGAAAAACAGGAACCGGAAGGACATCCACGATCCGGAGGGTACTGAAAAAGCTGGATCTTGAGAAAAAGATCCCCGACGATATCTGCTACGTCAACAGCTTCAAAAACCCCGATATGCCGAGGGTCATCACGCTTCCCGCGGGCATGGGCCAGAAATTCTCGCAGGAGATGGATGATCTCGTATCCAATCTCACGAAGCAGATTCCCCTCATATTCGAGAGTGATCAGTTCAAAAAGACCTCCGAAGAGGTCATGGAAAGCTTCCGCACGAAACAGAAGGAGATGGTCCGGAACTTCAATGACCGGATTCTGAAAGAAGGCTTCCAGCTCGTGCAGTTCCAGATCGGACCCTTCACGCGTCAGGATGTGGTCCCTGTTTATGAGGGAAAGCCCGTGCCTTTCGAACAACTGGAAGCCCTGACGGACCAGGACAAATTCAGCAGGGAGGATCTGGAGAAAATAAAAAAGAAGCTGATGGACTTCAGGATTGAACTGGAATCCCTGATGAGAGAGACGAGACAGCTCGAAAAAGAAATGCGGCGGGAAATAGATTCACTGGAATACAGGAGTGGGCAGCCCGTCGTCAGCGAGATCATCTCCGATATCCGGATGAAGCACGGGGACGAAAACGAAAAAATACACGGATATCTTGACGAAGTGCAAGAGCATATCCTCTCCAACCTCAAGACCTTCAAGGAAAAAGAGGAGGAGCAGCCGGCCATGCCCTTCCCCATGGCTCCGCCTTCATTGCAGAAGTTCACGGAATACAAGGTCAATGTTCTCGTGGATAATTCCCTCACGGATAAGGCGCCCGTCATCACGGAGACGGATCCGACCTATAAGAACCTCTTCGGCACCATCGAGAGGGAGATAGACAGATCCGGTTTCTGGAGGACCGATTTTACCAAGATCAAGGCCGGTTCTCTCCTGAGGGCCAACGGCGGGTATCTGGTTTTCATGGCCCTCGATGCCCTGATCGAGCCCGGCGTCTGGTATACCCTGAAGAGAACGCTGAAGAACCGGTGCCTGAACATGCAGCCCTATGACCCTTACGGCATCGTCCAGACAGCCCTCAAGCCCGAACCCATCCCGCTGGATGTGAAGATCGTGATGATCGGAGATGACTACATCTACCGGCTTCTTTACATTTACGAGGAGGATTTCAAAAAAATCTTCAAGACAAAGTCCGATTTCGATACGGAAATGAACAACGAGGAAAAGCACATAACGGATTATGTCTGTTTCATCAAGCGAATCATCGAGGATGAAAAGCTTCTGCAGTTCGACAGAAAAGCGGTGGCATCCATCATCGAACACGGGGTCCGGCTCACGGGAAGACAGAAAAAATTGTCCACCCGTTTCAGCAGCATTTCCGACCTGATCCGGGAATCTCATTACTGGGCCTCTCAGGAGGGAAGCGGGATCGTCACCGACCGGCACGTGGACAGGGCTTACGAAGAGAAGGTCGACCGGGTCAATCTCATCGAGGATAAGATTCAGGAAATGATTGACGACGGGACCATCATGATCGATACGGAGGGAGAGGTCGTGGGGCAGGTCAACGGGCTTTCGGTCTATGACCTCGGGGATCATGTCTTCGGAAAACCATCCAGAATAACGGCCAAGACCTCCATGGGAAGGGCCGGCGTTATTAATATCGAGAGAGAGGCAAAGCTCTCCGGCAAGACCCACGACAAAGGTGTCCTGATCCTGGAAGGTTACTTCCGGGGGAAATACGCCCAGGATAAGCCCCTCACCATGAGCGCAAGCCTGTGCTTTGAACAATCCTACGGGGGAGTGGATGGGGATAGTGCGTCTTCGACGGAGATATACGCCATCATGTCAAGCCTCACGGAATATCCAATCAGGCAGGATCTTTCCGTGACGGGTTCGGTAAACCAGAAGGGGGAGATCCAGCCCATCGGCGGAGTGAATTATAAAATAGAAGGCTTTTACGATGTATGCAGGGCCAAGGGCCTCACGGGCACGCAGGGTGTTCTCATCCCTTCCCTGAACGTTCCGGAACTGATGCTCAGGAAAGATGTGGTCGAAGCCGTTCGGGAAGGACGGTTTCATATTTACCCGGTAAGGACGATTGATGAAGGGATCACGATCCTGACCGGCATCGAAGCGGGCGAGAAAGACGAGAAAGGAAATTATCCCGAGAATGCCATAAACGATCTAGTAGATAAGAAATTAAGATCCATCGCCCAAACCCTCAAGGCCTTTGGTGAAGCAGCGGAAAAGAAACCGCCTGAAGCCGGTCAAACGGAAATGGCCTGAGGCGGAGTCCATGCGAAGGACTTGCAATAGTATCTTCTTTATGATTTAAAGGTTTATCAAATACCGGAAGGAGAAGAACGATGTTCAATATGAGAAGCGTGTGGGTTTCTTTGGTCGTGGGTATCTGCCTTCTCGCCGCCGGTTGTGCGCCCCTCGTCGTAGGCGGGGCCGCCGTGGGGTCGGCGTCGGGAACCTATCTCTGGATAAACGGCGAAATGAAGACGGACTACTACTCCTCCTTCGACAGAACCTGGTCGGCCTGTGAAAAAACCATTGCCGACATGAAAGGCGTTGATGTGGAACCCAACAAGGAAATTGCCCAGGGAACTATTGTTGCCTTTATCAACGATGAAAAAGTGACCTTTGCGGTCAAGTACAAGGCGAAAAACCAGACTACCGTTTCCGTACGCGTTGGCGTCATAGGAAACAAACTGTCCTCTCAGCTGCTTCATGACAAGATTTCCGACAATCTTGTGAAGAAGTAACCCTCGAAGCCCGGCTGGAAAAAGCGCCTTCCAAAAGTCGTTTTTTCTATCCGGGCATTTTTTTGCGGAAGCGTCCATGAAGAAAAAAATGATCATCGGGACAGCCTTGAGCGCCCTTTTTGTCTATCTTTCCCTGAAGGGCATAGATCCCGGGTCGGTCGCCGAGGGCTTTCGCGCAGTGAACTATAGCTATATCGGTCCCGTTCTCTTTCTGCTTCTGTTGATCCAGATTCTGAGATCCTACCGCTGGGGTCTCCTCCTGAGCCCTTTTGAAAAGATCGGGCAGTTCGACCTGTTTGCCGTGACCAGCGTCGGCTTCCTCGCTGTCGTGGCCATACCGGCGAGAATCGGTGAACTGGCGAGACCCTATCTGATCACGGGAAAGAGCTCCATCCGGATGGCCGCGGCGCTTGGAACGGTGGTCGTGGAGCGCGTCTTCGATATTCTGACCGTGCTCGCCATTTTTTTCGGTGTTCTATTTTTCATGCCTCTGCCGCCGTGGCTTATGAAATCCAGCATCCTCTTCCTTGTCATGACGCTGGCCATTCTTTTCTTTCTGATCTTCATCATTTTAAAACGGGAAAAGGCCCTGAACACCCTGAGGCCGCTTCTTCAAAGATTGCCGGACCGGTTTCATCACCGGCTGGACGATCTCCTTCACCATTTTATCGACGGGGTCGCCATCCTCTCTGAAGGAAGAATGATTTTTTTTGTGATCCTCCTCTCCCTTCTCATCTGGCTGGTCGACGTCCTGGCCATCTACCTTCTTTTTCTTTCTTTCGGCTTTCACCTCCCCGCCACCGCATCCTTCGTCCTGATGGCCATTCTCATCATCGGCATCACGATTCCAACGGCTCCGGGGTTCATAGGCAATTTCCATTATTTTTGCATCCTGGGGCTTTCCCTTTTCGGCATTTCCAAGGCGGACGCATTGAGTTACGCCATCGTTCTCCACGTTCTGAGCGTCGGTCTCATTGTCGTCCTGGGTCTGGGGTTTCTGCCTTTTAACCGCTTTTCCGTCGCGGATATCAAGGCGAGGTTCGA
>CAYXFF010000022.1:8617-15240 GCA_964464185.1 uncultured Syntrophaceae bacterium
CATCTGGCGGCGCTCGGTTCCGTGCCCCGCTCCGTCGAAGACCCCCTCCTGACGAACGAGATCAATATAACGGGAACGCTGAACCTGCTTGTCGCAGCCCGGGACGGCGGGGTGAAACGATTCGTATATGCCTCTTCCTCGTCCGTCTACGGTGATCAACCCACGGACAGGGTGGCGGACGAAACGGGAAGCCCGCCGCCGAAGGTGGAAACGATGACGCCGAATCCGATGTCACCCTATGCCCTGAGCAAGCTCGTCGGGGAAATCTACTGTGGGCTCTTTCATCGCCTCTATGGTTTGGAAACAGTGGCTCTCCGTTATTTCAACGTCTTTGGTCCGAGGCAGGACCCCGAATCCGAATACGCCGCCGTCATTCCGAGGTTCATCAATGCTCTCCTTCAAAATGAGCAGCCTGTTATTTACGGAGACGGGAAACAATCGAGAGACTTCACCTTCGTGGAAGACGTGGTCCGGGCCAATCTCCTGGCCTGCGCCGCGCCTCTGGACGCTGTGGGACGGGTGTTCAACACGGCCTGCAACAGGCGTTTCACCCTCCTCCAACTTCTCGATGAACTCAGAGATATCCTCAAGACAGATACCGGGCCTGTCTTCGCGGAGCAAAGAAAAGGGGATGTCCGGCATTCCATGGCCAACATTTCCCTCGCCCGGAAATTTCTCGGATTCGAACCGGAAGTCTCTTTCAGGAAGGGACTGGAACAAACAGTATCCTGGTTCATGAACCAGGATACTGTTTCGAAGTTGAGAAGATAAGAAGTTAAGAAGATGAGATAAAAAAGAATTTTTCTTTTGTCTCAACTTCTCATCTTCCCAGCTTCGCAACTTCTATTCTTTTTTTGTGTCCAGCCCGTAACTCTTGATCTTGCGGTGCAGATTGCTCCTCTCCAATCCGATGAGATCGGCCGTTTTCGAAACGTTGCCTTCCGTTTCCTGAAGCTTTCTGGCAATAAACCTCTTTTCAAATTCCGTCTTTGCCGTCCTGAAAGAATTGAGCGAGAGAACAAGATCATCCCAGCTTTCCAGGTGGGTCGTCTTCAGGAATGGAGGAATATCCTCCGGCCGGATGACCTTCCCCGGCGTCAGGATCACAAGTCTTTCTATGATATTTTTCAGCTCCCGCACATTGCCCGGCCAGTCATGACCCATCAGAATGGCGAGGGCATCCTCGCTGATCGTTTTATCCTCGATTCCTTCCTTAACGCAAAATTCTTTGAGGAAACGGGTTGTGAGAAGAGGGATGTCCTCTTTTCTTTCCCTCAGGGGTGGAACCTGAAGGGGAATAACGTGCAGGCGGTAGTAAAGATCCTGCCTGAACTTTTCCGCCTCCATCTCCTTCTCCAGGTCCTTGTTGGTCGCCGCGACCACCCGGACATCCGTATCTATGATCTTTGTCCCGCCGACCCGCTCAAATTTTTTCTCCTGGAGAATCCGAAGTATTTTTGCCTGCGCCTTGAGACTCATGTCCGCGACTTCGTCGAGAAAGATCGTGCCTTCATTGGCGAGATCGAACTTCCCCTTCTTGGCCGATGTGGCTCCCGTGAAGGCCCCTTTTTCATGCCCGAAAAGCTCGCTTTCGATGAGATCCTCGGGAATGGCGGCGCAGTTGACTTCGATGAAAGGTTTTCTGGCCCGCCTGCTCTGCCTGTGGATCGACCGGGCGACGAGTTCCTTCCCGGTCCCGTTCTCCCCCATAATCAGAATCCAGGCATTCGTGGGCGCCACGATCGATATCATCTCTTTCAAATCCATCGTGGCCTTGCTTTCACCGGTCAGTTCATAGTCCTGAGGGAATTTCTGTCTCAGCAGGCGGTTTTCTTCCTCCAGACGGACAAGGTCCAGGGCGTGATTGATGATCAGCACAACCTTGTCGAGAGAAAGAGGTTTTTCGAAGAAATCAAAGGCCCCCAGTTTCGTAGCCTTGACGGCCGTTTCGATGGTGCCGTGCCCTGACATCATGATGATCTGAATTTGCGGGTAATCGCGTTTTATCAGATGGAGCGTTTCAATGCCGTCCATGCCGGGCAGCCAGATATCGAGAAGAACGAGGTCCGGGAGTTCCTCTTCAATCGTCTTGAGGGCCTCTTCCCCGCTGCCCACCGTGATCACCTTGTACCCTTCGTCGGAAAGGATCCCCCGGAGGGTCTGCTGTATGCTTTCCTCATCATCTACGATGAGTATGGTCTTGTAAGTCATAATGTCCTTCGTACATTAGGCATTGGGCGTTGGACATCAGGCGTTAGGACAGGTCAAAACAATAAAAAAATGATCCAATGCCTAATGCCTTTAGCCTGCTTTATACCGGCAATTCAAAAGATACCATCGTCCCCCGTGGAGGATTGTCCCGCACGCTGACCTGACCCGCATGGTCCGATATGATGGAACTGACGATGGCGAGGCCCAGTCCCGTTCCTGATTTCTTCGTGGAAAAATAGGGTTCGAACATTTTCATCTTATCCGCCGGCGATATGCCGCTCCCGTTATCAATGACTTCCACCCGGGCCCTGCGATTCATTCTATCATAAGACGTCCGGATTTCAATCTTTCCATCGCCTTTCGGAACCGCGGCAACAGCGTTATCCAGAAGATTGATCATGACCCGCTTGATCTGCTCGGCATCCAGGTTCAGGCTGGGAATTTCAGGATCCGGCTGCAGTAAAAAAGATATGTCCTTGTGCGCGTCCTGAAAAAGGGACACGGCCCCGGTGACGACCTCGTTCAAATCGTTGGAAGTCGGAGTCGTCATGGGCATCCTGGCAAATCGGGAGAATTCATTGACCAGATTCTTGAGGCCATGAACCTGATCGATAATCGTTTTCGTGCATTCCTTCAGGACAGCCGCGTCGTCGCCCAGTTTATCCCCGTACTTTCTCTGCAGCCTCTGAGCGGATAGCTGGATGGGGGTCAGCGGGTTCTTGATCTCATGCGCTATGCGTCTCGCCACTTCCCGCCAGGCCGCCAGCCTCTCCGCCTTCTGAAGCTGAGTGAGGTCCTCGAAAACGACGACCAGCCCCATGTAATTGCCGTCGTCATCCTCCAGCGTGTTGGTCGTCGCCAATACCGTGAGCGCCCTGTCTTTCAGCATGATCTGGATCTGTTTCTCGATAAAAGCGCTGCTGTTCTCCTTCATTTCCCTTAAAAACTCATTCACCAGGTCCATGTGTTCGGACCTTAGTACATCCTGGTAGCGCCGGTTCAATACTTTCTCCGTCTTGATGTCCAGCATTTTTTCGGCCGCCCGGTTTATGGTGGTGATGACCCCTTTCCTGTCGATGGAAACAACCCCTGCCGAAACATTGCGCAGCACCGTTTCCATGTACTTCCTCCGCTGGTCAAGGGTCATGTTGGCCCGTTCAAGGTCTTCACTGCTCTGCTTGAGGGTCCGGGTCATCTTATTGAAGGAATCGACCAGCACCCCTATCTCGTCATCGGCTTTAATATCGATCTGGTGGTCGAGATTCCTCTGGGCTATTTTATGAGTGGCTTCCGCCAGGTCCTGAATGGGCACGGTGATACCTTTGGCGAGAAAGAGACCAAACCATGTCGCGGAAAAAATGATCAGGAGGGTAACGATGGACAGGGTGATAATGTAGCTCAGCTTGATCGGGTTCTTCAAAATCCGGAACTGTTTGTATTCCTCCGAGGTCTTGGCGATATGATCCATACGGTTCACAAGACCGTTTGGAATGTAATAATAGACCCCTACAAGCCCGATCACGTCCCTTGGGCCGCGCTTTGTATAAATGGGAGACAGGCCGCTGATCACGTCACCCTCATGGACGGACTCTATGGTCGACACTTCTTTCCCGGTAAAGACATCTTCCATGACTTTTGCGGATGGCTTGATGGGAACGATGTCCACATTGTCTGTTCCCCGGACGATCAGATTATTTCCCGGGGTCTTGAAATAGACCTCGATGAGCGTGAGATTCAGGCTTTTCTGTCTCTGCTCAATCAGGGCTTTTAAATAGACGTTCCTGTCCTTCTCGTACAACTGATTTTCCGTGATGATGGAGCTCAACTGCTTGGCATAATATTTCGAACTCTCGGTGAACTGTTGATAGTAGGCTTGGGCCACTTCGAGAGACATGTTCAAGGCGCCGCCGACCTTGATATCAAACCAGTGATCAATGCTGTAGGAAAGAAAATTGACGGAAACGAGAAAAAGGACAACCGTGGGTATCAGAGAGAGGCCGACAAAGGCCGCCACGAGTTTTGTCCGCAACTTTGAGCCAAGAATGCCATGTCTCCGCTCATAGACAAGCTTGACCACATTTCTGACGATAAGAAATATCAGCAAAAGGATCAGGATGATGTTGATATTGATGAGGCCGAAAATAAGAACGTTATGCGAGAAAGGGATCAGGCTCTCAACACTCGACAGGCGGCTCTCGATATACGTCAGGGCAACGATGAAAAAGAACGTGACGATGATGAGGATCCGCTCTCTGCGCCGCCTTCTCTGTTCCTTGATATCGATCTGTGAGCTTCTCAAATTTGCAACTCTTCACTACGGCTTTTAGGGGTTACAATGGGTTCCTTATGTTGAGGCAAAAGGCTAAGGGCAAAGGGAAAAAGACTCAGAAAAAAAGAAATCTCAAATTTAATCTTCCCATGTTTATTCTTGAACCTTTCGCCTTTTGCCCTTTGCCTTTAGCCTATTTGTACACAAAATCCTTTCTTTCCCATCCGGTCTCAAAATCCCACAGGGAAACGAAGAAAAAGACGTATTCCATGCGCAGGGGCAGGCGGACCTTGTCCAGCTTCGCCTTTACTTTGACGTAGTAACGGCCGTCTTTTATCAGCTGACTCAAGGGTGCCAGCGCGGCGGCGTTCACCTCCTCCATGGCTCTTTTGGCTTTATCAAAGTCCGAGAATTCAAGGGGTCCCCTTCCATTTCCGCTGAAGGTTAAATAGAAGATTTTCTTAACATTATCGTATTTGACGGTGTGCCTGGTCACTCCGGAAACAAGCTTGCTGTCAAACCAGAAATCCCTTTCCCTGTAAAGCTCTAGGAAAAAAGTAAAGGTCGTGGGAATGCCGGCAAGGATGGCTTCTTCCATCTTCTTTGTAAAACAGTCCTTTACCTTGAAGTGCACAAGCAGGTCCCTGTCGCTTGTGTTGATCAGGAAGTCGGTGATTCTGGCTTCCAGACTGTATCCCCTCCCGGGCACAAGAATAACAGACCCCAGAATCATGAGGACAACAAATATCTTTTTAAGCATGGAAACTCCTTTGCGGCTTTTTGTCCGGTCAGGAATTAAACGAATAGATTGAGGCAATACCGGTGAAATTTTTTATATCGGCTGGATATACTAAGAAAGGAATAATAAAAGCAAGCTATATTTGCTTGGGTAGAGGCGGTTGTCTTTTCAACTACTCAACATTAAAGGGCTTTCCGTCCCGCCTTCATTAAGGCCTGGCCAGCGTTGACGGCATCATACCCCAAAGGGGCATCTTCCATTCTGTTGATTTTCTTTTCCCCGTCAAAGTGGCTCACAACAGTCCAGCAGTCCGGCCGGGACATGAGTTCCCTGAGAAGAAGATTATTGAGCCGGTGGCCGGATTTATTACCTATGAAGTGACCGATGATCGGCATGCCCAGAAGGAAAAGATCGCCGATGGCATCAAGAACCTTGTGCTTTATCAGTTCATCGGGACATCGGAGGCCTTCTTTGTTGATAATTTTCTCATCGTCCAAAACGATGGCGTTGTTCAGAGAGCCTCCAAGGGCAAGACCTTTCGCCTGGAGATATTCCACATCCCTCAAAAATCCAAAGGTTCGGGCCGCACATATATTCTGCTCATAGGCATCGTTAGAAAAGACCATATGATAGGTCTGGTCCCCGATGAGGGGATGATCGTACCCGATCCGATAGGTGATTTGAAACTCTGAGGAGGGCAGAAGCTTTGCCTCCCCCTCTCTGTCGGAAACGGAGACTTCCTTTTTAATGACGATGAATCTCCGGCCCCTGTTCTGAACTTTCGTGCCGCAAAGCTTCATGATATTGACAAAGGGGAGGGCGCTTCCGTCCATGATCGGAACTTCAAAAGAATCGATTTCGACGACAGCGTTGTCAACACCCATTCCCCGAAAGGCCGAAAGCAGGTGCTCAACCGTGGAAACCCTCGTTCCATTCACGCCAAGCGTTGTAGCCAAGGTTGTGTCGAATACATTCCGAAGTTCCGCCTTTATCCGATTTTCACCCGAAAGATCCTTGCGGACGAAGACAATGCCTTCATCAACACTGGCGGGTTTCAATGCCATGTTGACCTTCCGGCCCGAATGCAAACCGACGCTGTGGCACCTTACTTCACTTTTTATCGTTCTCTGAAGATACATCTTGTCCTGTTCTTATTTATTTCCTGGCTGAAAGCGCATTTAAAGCTAATTTCGCTTATTCCGTAATACAATGCAAGCAACATCCATACCACCCGGCCAATATTTCAATTATGCCGCCATTTAATCTAACTTCCTGTTAATATGAATTGTTCTCCGGTAATTCGAAATGGGGATTCTGAAAGATGGAGAAGAATTCTGTCTTCTGTGTTGTGGCCGACACACTCCTGAAACATAATCAACGCAATAAAAGGATTTTTCCCTTTTT
>CAYXFF010000022.1:15340-19147 GCA_964464185.1 uncultured Syntrophaceae bacterium
TTCGTCCAAACCCTCCCGAAATGCTCGTAGGCCAGCTTCGTGGCAACGCGGCCCCGTGCCGTCCGGTGCAGATAGCCCTCCTGGATGAGAAAGGGCTCGTAAACATCTTCTATGGTATTTCTCTCTTCACCGATGGCCGACGAGAGACTCTCGATACCCACGGGTCCTCCCCCGAATTTATCAATCAGGGTGAGCAGGATCTTGCGATCCATCTGGTCAAACCCCCTGTGATCGACCTCAAACATTTCAAGGGCGCTTCTGGCCACAGAACCGCTGATGCACCCGTCGGCCCTGACCTGGGCAAAATCCCGCACCCGCTTCAAGAGGCGGTTCGCAATGCGCGGCGTTCCTCTCGAACGGCCCGCCACCTCGCGGGCCCCTTCAGCATCAATGACGATCGAGAGAATCTTCGCCGATCTCTTGACGATAATGGAAAGCTCGTCGGGTGAGTAATATTCGAGCCGGAAACTCATGCCGAATCGATCCCGCAGCGGAGAAGTGAGAAGACCCGCCCTCGTCGTCGCCCCAATCAGGGTAAATCTCGGAATTTTAAGCTTCATCGTCCGAGCCGAAGGTCCCTGGCCGATCATGATATCGATGTTGTAGTCTTCCATGGCGGGGTAGAGAATTTCCTCTACCACATGAGGCAACCTGTGAATTTCATCAATGAATAGAGTGTCCCGTTCGTGGAGATTCGTCAAAACTGCCACGAGATCTCCAGGGCGTTCGATGACCGGACCGGAGGAGACCTTCAGATCGACTCCCATCTCCCTTGCCGTGATGTACGCCAGAGTCGTTTTACCAAGCCCGGGAGGACCATAGAGGAGCATGTGGTCAAGGGCCTCGTCCCTCTTTTTCGCCGCCTCAATAAAAATGGAAAGGTTCTCTTTGACCTTTTCCTGCCCCACATATTCACTAAGGCTCCTGGGGCGCAGAGTGATCTCGTAACCGTTCTCGTCTTCGAGTTTCGCGGGGCTGATGAGGGATTCTTTCATAATACAATGGTTCCAGAGTCCAAGGGTTTAAGGATTCGAGTTAAAAAATTCGAGGACGTTTCCTGACTTGACCCCTCGAATCCTGCTTTTCTCATTTTGCCAGTCTTTTCAAGGCTTTTTTCAAAAGCGTCTCGAGAATCACGTCTCCATCCGCTTCCTCAATCACCTTCTCTACCACATCTTTTGCCAAACTGTTTTTATAACCCAGGTTGACCAGTGCCGAAAGGGCGTCTTCCTTGACGCGCTCACTCGAATCCTCATCAGATCCAGGAAAGGGTTCCTCCTCCACAAGGATAATCTTGAGCAGTTTGTCTTTCAACTCGAAGATCATCCTGTCAGCCATTTTTTTTCCGATTCCCGGAATGCTCACGAGCTTTTTCAAATCCTCCGTGCAGACGGCCCTTGCCAATTCCGGCGCCGCAATACCGGAAAGGATATTGGTCGCAAGCCTCGGTCCGATTCCTGCCACGGAAATCATGAGCTGAAAGACATCCTTCTCCTCCGACGTCCGGAAACCGAAGAGCTGAATGGCGTCCTCTTTTACATGAGTATGGATCTTCAGGGAAACCGGCAGGCCGATGTCGGGGAGTTCATAGAAAGTGCTCAAAGGAACAAAGACATGATAACCGATTCCATGGACATCAATCACGATGCCGTTCACGGATTTCTGAAGCAAGATGCCCTTGATGTTGGCAATCATCAGCCGCCTTTCAGATGGCCCCTGTTTTTCCGAAATTCGAGTGGCAGATGGCAACGGCCAGGGCGTCTGCCGCGTCCGCGGGAGGCACCACCGGCATCCTGAGAATCGCCTTGACCATCTGCTGAACCTGGCTCTTTTCAGCACGGCCGTAACCAACAACGGCCTGCTTTATCTCAAGGGGCGAATACTCATAGACCGGGAGCCCGCTGTGAGAAGCCGCCAGCAGAATCACTCCTCTCGCGTGACCCTGCTTTATCAGGCTCTTGACGTTCTTGCCGTAGAAAATATCCTCCAGGGCCACCCTGTCGGGATTGGATTTTTTTACGACCTCCATCAAGCCATCGTAGATTCGCGCCAATCGCTCTGAAAGAAGTTGATCCCGTGGAATCCTGATCTCGCCGTGAAGGATCTCCGTAAGTCCATTCCGGTGTTTTTCAATGACCCCGTAGCCCGTGATGTTCGTTCCAGGATCGATACCCAAGATTCTCAATTTTTCAACCCGCTTCGCACGTTGAAAAGGGTTCAAGGATTCAAGGGGTTAAGGGTTCGAGTAAAAATCTTTCTTTTCCAGCATTTGAAACTATTTTTTATTTAATTCTGTTCACTTGAACCCTTGGACCCTGGAACCCTCGACCCCTGATTAACTCAATCTCTCCATCACGTCATCCGGTATATCAAAGTTTGCATAGACATTCTGGACATCGTCGTTGTCTTCCATTTTCTCCATGAGTTTAAGCATGGAGCCGGCCTTGTCTTCCGTCAATTTCACTGTATTCTGCGGAATCATGCTGATTTTGGCTTCTATGTACTTGAAGGAGGCCGCCTCGATGGCCTTTCGGACGCTCTCAAAGGATGCGGGCTCCGTGATCACTTCATATTCGTTTTCCTCTTCCCGCACATCCTGGGCGCCCGCGTCCAGTGCCACCTCCATCAGGGCATCTTCATCCACACCTTTCTTTTCAAGGAGGATGCTCCCTTTCTTTTCGAAGATCCAGGCCACGGCGCCGTTTTCCGCCAGGTTGCCGCCATACTTGGTGAAAATGTGCCGTATCTCGGCCACGGTCCGCTTCTTGTTATCCGTCATGACGTCCACGAGAACAGCGACCCCGCCGGGGCCGTATCCTTCATAGGTGATCTCCTCAAAAGCGGCCGCCCCGCCCTGTTCACCGCTCCCCTTCTTGACCGCTCTGTCGATGTTGTCTTTGGGCATGTTTTCCGCCTTGGCCGCCAGGATCGCCTGCCTCAGTCTCGCATTGCCTTCCGGGTCCCCTCCCCCCAGCCTTGCCGCGAGGGTTATCTCTTTTATGAGTTTTGTAAAAACCTTTCCGCGCTTTGCGTCGGCGGCGCCTTTTTTACGCTTGATCGTCGCCCATTTTGAATGACCAGACATCTCAACACCTCAAATACTAAATCCTAATTTCTAAATCCTAAACAAATACATGCTCTTGTCATGAATTTCTCTTTTCCATTTTCAGAATTTAGTGCTTCGGATTTAGATATTGCTTTTTAACACAGTGTAATTTCCTTGCAAAGAAAAAAAACCCCTTCCGGTTTCGAAAGGGGTTTTTTAATTTTAAATTCGGCGACGTCCTACTCTCCCACACAGTCACCCATGCAGTACCATCGGCGCTGGAGAGCTTAACTTCCGTGTTCGAGATGGGAACGGGTGGATCCTCTCCGCCAAAGTCACCGAAAATGATATTTCACTCAAATTTTCAGACAACTGCATATCATGAAATCTTCGCAAAAGCTTTCACACATGGATTTATTAAAATTATGGTCAAGCCGCACGACCGATTAGTATCAGTTAGCTGAACACATTACTGTGCTTACACATCTGACCTATCAACCTCGTAGTCTACGAGGGGTCTTCAGTTCCAATGTCTCCATTGAAAGGGATATCTTATCTCGAGGGGGGCTTCCCGCTTAGATGCTTTCAGCGGTTATCCCTTCCGGACTTGGCTACCCAGCGATGCCGCTGGCGCGACAACTGGTACACCATCTGTCCGTCCATCCCGGTCCTCTCGTACTAGGGACAGCTCCTCTCAAATATCCTGCGCCCACAACAGATAGGGACCGAACTGTCTCACGACGTTCTGAACCCAGCTCACG
>CAYXFF010000023.1:0-1964 GCA_964464185.1 uncultured Syntrophaceae bacterium
TCACATACATGGAGGGTTCCTCTGGGAACCGTTTCTATTTATTTCCAAATGAAATGTAGCATAAAAGGGTAAGATAGGAAAATCATAACTTCAGGAAGCAAACGATTGTCTGCTTTTGAAGATTCTCTCGACTAGTTCGATTTGGGTGTGTGCTCAAAATCATCGTATCAGCTTTCGCACGATCCTCCCCGGAAGTGTTTCGCGGGCGCGCAGGGCGCCGTGCGGGCAGACCTCGATGCAGCAGTAACAGCGGATGCATTTGTCGTAATCGAACCGAAGTTTCCCCCCGGACTCTTTGACGGCTCCGGCGGGGCAGAATTTCCAGCACTCGCCGCAGAGGGTGCAGAGACGGTCGTCGGGTTCCGGCCTCTGCAGGAGCTGCCGTCTTATGAAGCCATGAAGCGGCCGGGGTCCCGTGATGAGCGACGCGGATTCGGGGAGCTTGAAATCACCGATCCTTTCGACATCACCCAGTATCCTGAAGCCGGGTTCGAAAAACCCCATCTCCCGGGCGATCTTGTTGGTCGGGAGCTGATCGGGGCGCAGGCCCAGAAGCCTGCACACGGTGTCATCAAGCGCCAGAGCGTTGTTGCTTGCAAGGAGCAGTCCCAGTTTTTTCGGCGTACCGCCTTTTCCCGGTCCGTCGCCTTCCAGGGCGAGGATCCCGTCCATGATCGTCATGTAGGGCTTCAGCGCCTGATGAATCTGAACAAGGAGCCGCGCGAAGAGATCCCGGTTCACCCCCGTCCTCAGGTGCCACTCCGCCTTGCGGAAACCGACCACGCAGCCGAAGAGGTTCTTCACGCCGAGGGTGAGGAGCATCTGACTGTGCGTCTTGAACTTGGGAAGGTTGATGAGCACATCGGCGCTGACAGCCTCTTCCGCCACCTCGATTCTGCCGAAAGGCTCGCCGATGTCGATGTGGATTGAATTTTTGAAAGGCCTGCAGGTCACGTCGAGTCCCTTGAGCGCATCCCGGATGCCGCTTTCCCTGAGCAGCCGCTCGAAAGACCCCATGGCTGGACTGTCGCAGATGTAAGGGTGGGCTCCCCGTTCGAGAATATATTCCGCCACGGCTCTCACAATGGATGGATGGGTGAGGACGGCCTGTTCGGGTTTTGCCGTGACGAGCAGATTGGGTTTGATGACGACCCGGCTGTGATTTTGAATCAGATCCCCGCCGAGGGTGTTCATCATGTCGAACACGAGCGGACGCAGCGTTTCATAATCGTAGGAAGCTTTTTTGATGATGACTTTCATTTAAGATAAGGGGCCGAGGATTCAAGGGGTCAAGGGTTCAAGTGAAAAAATTGATGCTCAGTTTCCCGTTACCCAATTTGCTCTTTACGATTTACGCCTGACGCCTGACGCTTTACGGTCGATTCTATCCCAGATGGAGTTCGAACTTCTGCTCGACGATCTCTCCGCCCCATTGCCGGGCCGAGTGTTCCTCGGCAAGTCTGAAACCCGCGCGCTCGTATAGCAGTCGTGCCCGGTTCAATCCTTTAAAAGTCCAGAGAAACACCTTCCGGTGACCGGTTTCACGGCAGAACCCGATGGCTCTGTTTATAAGAAGACTTCCAAGTCCCCGGCCGTGAAATTCGGGATCCACGATAAACCAGCGGAGCCGCGCGCCCTCGCTGCCAGTCTGCGCCCCGTCAATGGCCGCGGTGCCCGCAAAGGCCCCGTTCATGATGGCAGCCCAGAAACCGTCTCTCTCCCGGCGGAAATCGCGGATGAAATCAGATAATTCTCTTCCGACCTGGGTTTCAAAGGAAACGTCAAAGCCCCAGTTTTCGTGATAGTAAACAGCATGGAGTTCCGTGATTTTTCCGATGACGCCGGGGTAGTAACCCGTCAACTGAATATCCTCGCTCCTGCTTCTTTTTTTCAACTCTAAACTCCAGACCCTTGAACTTGGAGCGATCGTTTCTCTTGATCCTTCGCCTTTTGCCCTCAGCCTT
>CAYXFF010000023.1:2064-8660 GCA_964464185.1 uncultured Syntrophaceae bacterium
GCCTTTTGCCCTCAGCCTTATGCCCTTAGCCCTTTGCTTTATCAGCCAGCTCCTTCACGGCATCCATGTATTCTCTCAGGCCTTTCAGGAAAATATCGTTGTGATTTGCCCCGGGGATCTTGAGAAACCTTTTGCCTGGAGCCGGCGAGGCCTCGAACAGGGCTTGACCGTCTTTGAAGGGAAGGACATGATCCAGCTCTGCGTGAATGATCAGCGTCGGCCCTCCGAAGGTGCGGATCTTGTCGATGTTGCGGAACCCGTCTTCTTCCGTCAGACCCATCGCCTTCATGCTGTGGCCGAGGACCCTGGCAAGCGTATCGGAATGGGCAAATCCGCTCTCAATGATCACGCCCTTGATCCTGTCGGCGTGGGCGGACAGAAGCTCCAGGGCGGACGCGCTTCCCAGGGATCTCCCCATGACGATGATCGGTCCTGAGAACTTTTTGTCCTTCAGCCAGGCCAGCCAGAACTCGAAAATGACATGGCAGTCCCTCATCATCGCGGTGACCGTGGGTCTGCCCGTAGAACGTCCGTAGCCCCTGTAATCCACGGGATAAAAGTTGATCCCCAGGCGCGTGTAGACATCGGCGAGGTCATCGTAGTCCGACACGATCTCACCGTTTCCGTGGAAGAAGAGGATGTTGGGGCAGGAGGGTCCCGAGAGATGAAATCGCGCGCCTATCGCCGCGTCCTTGTCCACGGGGATCAGGACATCCTCGTTCCGTGTCGGTCTCGACCAGGGGACATCGAACTCCGGCCGGGGATGGAACAAAAACATGAGAAATTCGGGACGGTCCAACTGGGAGTAGTCTATCTTTGAAATGTCGAGCATGGGGTCTCCTTAAGAAAAGGGTTCAAGGAGTCAAGGGTTCCAGTGAAAAAGACAGAAAAACATCGTCAGCCTGTTCCTACGGAAGCAGGAGAGTGATTTTCAAAAGTTTGCAATGTCTTGTATCAGAACGGAAACGCTCTGTCTACGCTGTTCGTTGACAGGCTTCTGAAAGTGGTTTATCCTTTGTGCAAGGAGTAAAGCATGCCGACCTGGGTTTTAATCGCTCTCATTTTGATCGGGGGCCTCGTCACCGTCAAGCTCCTGTTCGCCGCCTCCATCGTGACGGTTTTTCCCATCACCCGCGGCGCCATGTTTCACCCCTCGGCGTCCGTCCGGGTGAAGACTTTTCTCGACCGCGTTCCCATGAATCCCGGCGACCTTCTCGTGGATATCGGCTGCGGAGACGGAAGGGTCCTTCGAGGTGCCCGGCGCCGCTACGGAGTCAGGGCACTGGGTTTCGAGGTGAACCCGCTTGTCTACCTTATGGCCCGGCTCCGGACCTTTGGAATAAAAGGCATTGAAATCCGTTATTCCGATTTCTGGAAATCCGGTCTTGATGAGGCGGATGTCGTTTTCTGCTATCTCTTCCCCGATGTGATGAAGCGCGTGGCCGATAAACTGGAAGCGGAGCTGCGTCCCGGCACCCGTGTCGTCTCCTGTAACTTTCCTCTTCCGGGCTGGAAACCCCGGGAGGTCCTGCGCCCGGATTCCTCTCTCCACGGCGATCCGATATATCTCTACAGTTTTCCCGACGCCTGTGTTTGAGTCGCGCCGGGGCCGTCCGACGATCTTTCCAGAAGCCAGTCTTTCACCCGCTTTGTTGCCTGGCAGTCGTCCTCGTTGTAATCCACAACGGCGTCCATTTTCTCCCGGTAACCGGCGGGGTCCTGCTGGTATCTCAGATAGTAAGCGATGGCGTCGAGGGCGTTGATGTCATCGTGCCGCCATCTGTAACCGATAAAGGCGGCCACATCCTTGAGACCGTTGGAATACGTGGGAAAGACAAAGGCCGACGTGGCCACGCGGTGAAGGTCGACCATGTGGGGGAATATCAGGGCACCTGCTTCTTCCGTGAGGTCGTGTCTTTCGGCAAGCCGTTTCAGATGCCATTTCTCGTAATTGTGCCAGTGATACAAAACGTAATCCTTTTCGGATCGCAGGTACCCCAGAAAGTCGGAGAACATCCGCCCCTCCTCCTCGAAGCGGCGCGCCATGAAGGGCCTGTATTTTTCCCTGCCGTCCCTCCGGGTCAGAATGCCGATGAGATAGTCCACAGGCTCTTCTTCGCCTTCAAGATCCGGCTCATCTGTTCCCTCCAGATCCAGAAAGATTTCCAGAGATTTTTCAGGAAATCGGAGGGCTGAGGGGTCCAGAAGAATGGGCTGTCCTCCCGATATGGCCTGGGCGCTGAGAATAAGTTTCCTCGCCGTTGCCTCGCTGATGCCCTGTATCTTTTTCAGGGCCTCCGGTTTCGCGTAGGCGACGTCCCATATCTTGCAGTAGCCCAGTGCCGCGAGCTTTTCTTTGGTTTTCGGGCCGACCTGCCCCACAAGAGAAACGTCCCTGCTTTTGAGGGCCTGGTGGTTGGTGTACCTCTCCCAGGGCCATTCCGACCCGTTATACGTGGGAGAGGGGGATTCGCGGCCGTCAAGAATCGCCTGTGTCCCTCTCAGAGCCTTGAAAAGGTCTTCTTCGTGCTCCGCGAATTGATAGTCGAAGACCCGGTGGTCATGATTGATGATCGAGAAAGTTTCCGGCTGGAATTCCTGTATTTTTGCGACAAGGTATGTGTAAAGGGCCCCCTGCAGGATATGCTCTCTCCGGACCTTTCGCGAAAGCTTTATTTCCTTCACGGCGTAATGGTAATCGCCGAAAATGGAAGTGTGATCGTTTCGCCGTTCAAGAACATCGATCCGGCCCTGCATGTTTTCCGGGAGATGGAAGAGGGGAAGGCCGCAAATCACAGGCGCTCCCCGCGCCATTTCCTCCAGGAGTTTCCTGAAGCCATCCTCCGGCTTGTCATAAGCGGGAGAGCGGTATCCCGGATATGTTCTTTCGATCACCCGGCGCTCATGTTCGATGCCTCTCTCCAGGAGGAGTTCCCGGTAGGGGCTTCGGGAATCCTTTTCCGCTTCGTCCACGAATTTTTCGCAGTAGATCATGTAGGGAGCCGTGAGATACAGGGACACATTCCGGGGCATCAGATCGCCTTTGAGGGGTCCGGAAAGGCAGTGCTGGAATATCTTCTCGACAACGGTCATGGCGGTTCACGCTTCCCGATTTCCGATATCCGAATTAACGAATTCCGATATGCGATTTCCGAATTCCGTTTTTCGGCTTCCCCTATCTATTTTGTCTTCGATCGGACCTTGACGATCACGGCGATGGACGGTGGTTTATCGCCGATGAAGCGCACTTCAGGCGGGAGGAGAAGCTCGGGATTAAACGTTGTGGTTGTGTTTATGGATGAGAGATCCAGGGGCTTGGTTTTCAAAACGGTGCCGTTATTGCGAAGCCTTGGCGAGATGAGAACACTGACCGCAGGCGGCGCGACCTCAATCCGCTGGAGGGTGATGTTTGGAGGCAGGCTTCCCGTTGTCTTGACCTCCACGGGGAGGGAGACCCGGAGGAGGCGATAGGCCATTACATGAATGCGTTCCGGTTTGATCCCGACAATGGAGAGGCTGGAAGGTGCGTTGAGCATGTCCTTGGTGAGGGTCACCTCCTGTCCGCCCTGCTTGATCTGGGACATGTCCAGAGAAAGTTTCAGTTTTGTGGTATCGTAAAGACGGAAGGCCTGCTCGGGTCCTTTAAGCATGACCTTGGCCTCGGTGATTTTCGGTTCCTCCATCACCCATTCCGCCGCGAGGTTGCGGTATTCAATGGGAACCATTAAATCCCTTTGCACGATTTCTCTCTGGTATCCGAAACCCAGCCATATCAGGCACGCGAGAAGAATGGCCGTTACCTTCTCGGCGAGATTTTCCTTGAACCAGAGAAAGAAGGGGCGGGTTTTTTTCCGAGGCAGCTTCTTTTCATAGAAATCATCCAGAACGACCTTGAGCTTGGCCGCGTTATCCAAAATCCTGAGTTCCTGGTCGCGAGCGACGGAAATCGTCCCGCGTTCCTCGGAAACGACGATGCAAATCGCGTCGGAACGCTCGGAAAGACCGAGAGCCGCCGTGTGCCTCAACCCGAGATTTCCGAACTCCTGTACGTTTGAAGAGAGGGGCAGGTGCGCGCCGAACCGCAAGATTCTGCCCTGATCAATGATCACGGCGCCATCGTGGCCCATGGAGGTTGGATCAAAAATACTTTCAAGAAGCGGCTGACTCAGGATGCCTTCAAGCCTTGTTCCCCCCTGGATGTGTCTCTCCAAAGGCTCCTCTCCCTGGAGAACGATCAGCGCCCCAATCCTTTTTCTCGAAAGATCCCGAACACTCTGCGCGATGATCTCGGCATCATGCTCTTCGAAGGATCCGTAGGCTTTCTTGCGTATCCTTCCCCAGAGGGCGAGACGCTCAAAGAACCGTTTGAGTTCTTCCTGGAAAATCACGATGAGGGCGAAGATGATAACGGCAAAGACAGATTGAAGGATAACGGCCGTCATGTAAAGCTGAAAGAATCTTGACAGCATGTAGACGATGCCGAGGAGAACGATCCCCACGAGAACAAATCGCGACGCCGTTTTCTTGAACCATATCAGAAGCCCGTAAATCATGACGGCAATCATGAGGATGTCGACAAGATCCTGGACCCTTAAGGCGTGAAAGATAGACGATATGTCGCCCTGCATCAAGTTGTTCCTTTTATCCTTTGTTTGTGGATAATTTCGTGTTTAAAGGTCAAATGTCATGTCCGATGACACCGCGAAGCATTTCAAAGGTGATCCGCGCTCCCCTATGATCCTCCGGCAGTCATCGACAATCCGGTCCATGTCATCATCCGTCCTGTCCTGGTTCAGGTGATAGAGGCCGAGTTCAGCCGCGCCGGCGCGGAGGGCAAGGTCAACGGCGCTGGTATAGTCGGAATGCCCCCATGTCTTGAAGATCTTGTATTCTTCCGGCGTAAACTCGGCGTCATGGATGAGGAGGTCCGCACCGAAGGCGAAGGTCTCATAAGCAGGGACGTCTAGACCTCCGGGGTGAATAAAGCCAAGTTCATTATCGGTAATGAAAACGAAGGTCTTCCCGTTCTCGACAAACTTGTAGCCGCTCCCCTGGTTTGGATGGCTCAGACGGATCCGCGAGACCTGAACCGAGCCGATTTCAAAACTCATCGGGCAGTCCTGCTCGATATCGATGCGGGCCTTTACATCGCTGAAGCTGACAGGAAAGTTGGGCGGCGACATGACTTTGGAAAGCATCGTATGGACGTATCTCAACGCGAAGGGACATCCATGGATGCGTATGTCGCTCTGGTGGAGATAGAGGGGCCTGAAAAAGGGAAAACCAATGAGGTGATCCCAGTGAGCGTGAGTGAATATGAGATGGCAGCTGTAGCGCTCCTCTTGAATCAGCTGGTTCCCAAGTCTTCGAATTCCTGTTCCGGCATCCACAATAATAATTTCACCGCTTGCTGCCCTGATTTCGACGCAGGCGGTGTCACCGCCGTATTTGATGTATTCCTTTCCGGAGACGGGGATGGAGCCCCTTGATCCCCAAGATTTTATGTGCATTTTTTGTGCCTCTCGAATAACTATGGGATTGTGCGAAGACGAAAATTGAGGTACGCTTATACTTACGCAGTTGCATCGATGACATAAAGGAATGTCAGGCAGTACGGCAAACACCTCAATTTTGCGTGATTCTATAATAGTTCAAACGAGTTGTCAAATATTCAATGGCTTTGTGATGCACTTTAGCATGAAAAGGACAGGGTGGGTCTCTTTTTGATAGCAAGGAAAGGAGTTTTTAAATGGCAAGAACTGTCATCGTGCTAGGTCTCTTTATCGGTCTTTTCTTGATGTATGGTGAGGTTGCTGGAAAGTCATACTACCGCTGGACGGATGCTGACGGGGTTACGCAGCTGAGCGATCAGCCTCCGGCGAACAGGAGTTATGAGCAGATTCTGATACCGGATGAGAACCGGGAGGGAGGGGCTGTCCAATCCTCCGCCGAAAGTGCAAAAAACGATAAAGAGGATAAAGAGCTGACGGAGGAGCAGCAAGAGATAAAGAAACGGCAGGATGACGTCGTAAAAGATCTTGAGGAGATGGTGGCGCATTATGCGGATATAGGCGGGATAACGGCGGGGAAGCTGGCCGCGCTGCAGGAGGCCGCCGTTGTCGTGAAAAAAGCAAAAATGGACGGGAGCGAAGCGGATGAGGCGTTTTATCTCAAGATCGAGGAGCTGGTAAGGTCCATCAAGGATCGCACGGCGATCATCGGAAGGGTTCACCGGCTCCTCAATGAGGCCAAGGTCATGAAGGGCCTCGCACCGCCCGCGAAACAGGAAGAATCGGAATAGGAAACACCGGCGGGTGATTAACCGATGCCCGCGATGCAATAAAAAAAAGCAGCCTTTCGGCTGCTTTTTTTATGTGATTGAGCTTGTCCGGATGTCACCCGCAACTGCAGGAACCGCAGTCGGCGGCCGCCAGGTTGGCGGTGATGTAATAACCGGACCCTCTTGGGGTTTCGATGAAATCCACTTTAATGGGTTTCACTTCTTCAAATAATTCCCTGTTGATCATGAAGGTCAATCCCTTTTCCTTGAATACCTCGTCATTTTCCTGAAGCTCATCCAGAGCCATTCCCATGGA
>CAYXFF010000023.1:8760-10101 GCA_964464185.1 uncultured Syntrophaceae bacterium
CCGCGCGGAGAAGCGCGGCGGCTGCATGCGGGAAAGATATAAAAAGGACTTCTTTTGAAGTTCGGGAAGAGAAAGGAGAAATCCGATGTTTGATTACATGCTGACAAAGGAACAGATCAGGATCAGGGACGAGGCGAGGGATCTCGTGAAGTGGGTGCCGCGCCAGATGATCCTGGACATGGACACGGACAAGATCAAATTCCCCAAGGAATTCCTGAAGGAAGCGGCCCGGCGGAACCTCATGGGCTGCCGTTACCCGAAGAAGTGGGGCGGGCGGGACATGGATTGGGTCACCACCTGCATGGTGATGGAAGAGGTGGGGACGCTCGGCTATGAATTCGCCTGTGTCTTTGGCGTGGGGGCGGAACTGGTCTGCGACGCCGTCATTCTTCATGGCACAGACGAACAGAAGGAGAAGTACGTGAAGCCTCTCCTGAGGGGGGACCTCTTCGCCGCTGAATGCCTCACGGAACCGAGAGGCGGGTCCGACTTCTTCGGCGCAACCACGAAAGCCGAGGATAAAGGGGATCATTTTATTCTGAACGGCCAGAAGCGCTTCATCGTCGGCGCGGAGGGAGCGGACTTTTTCCTCGTTTACGCCCGCACGGCGCCCGAAGCAAAGCCTCAGGAATCTATCACATGCTTCATTGTGGACCGGGGTCCCGGCGTGGAGACCAAGTATCTTTACGGCCTCCTCGGCTGCCGGGGCGGCGGGACCGGGCGCATCATCTTCCGGAACGTGAAGGTTCTGAAGGAGAACATCATCGGAAAACTCAATGGAGCCTACGATGTCTTCAATACCATGATGATCCCGGAGCGGCTGGGGACGGCGGCCATGACCATCGGCGCCGCCCGCCCCGCTCTTGACATCGCGACGGAGTACACGTCCCGCAGAAAGGCCTTCGGTCAGGTGATCAACCGTTTTCAGGGAGTGAGCTTTCAGGTGGCCGATGCGGCCATGCTTCTGGACGCGTCGCGGGCCATGGCCTACGTGACGGCCCGGGCTGTGGATGCCGGCGTGGACATGGATCGGATCCGCCGCATGGTCTCGGAGAGCAAGAAGTTCATCACCGAATCCTGCCAGAAGGTGGTCCACAACGCCATGCAGGTCATGGGCGGGATCGCATACACCAATGTATTCCCCATCGAACGGATATACCGCGATATCCGCCTTGCCTCCATCTGGACGGGGACGAGCGAGGTCATGGCCATGGTTGCGGGCCATGAATGGTACCGTGAATACTTCAAGGAGAAGGCGAAGCGCCTGGCCAGGGACTTCGAGGCGGATGCCGAGGAAGCCCATTCCGAAGAGAAGTGCTATGATGATGAGGATATGTGGAA
>CAYXFF010000023.1:10201-14159 GCA_964464185.1 uncultured Syntrophaceae bacterium
GCGTTTTTGAGCAGCCTGTTTAGATCATGTGTTCGATTTCCCCGAGTCGCTCCTCAAGGCGTTTCGGGGAGACGGGGAAAGCGGTTCTGATTTTCTGCGCGAAGACCGAAATCCGGTACTCCTCGATCATCCAGCGGAATTTTTCAACGGCTTTCCGCTTCTCGTCGGAAGATGAGAGGGTGAGCCCTTTCAGAAGCTCATCGAAGCGATTCGCGAAGCGCTGCACTTTTTCCGCCCGCTCCCTGTCTTTTTCCAGGTGAATGAGACCGCTTCGTGTCCTCACGGTCAGGGCTTCCAGATACCGGGGCAGGTGGCGGAGCCTGTCCTTTTCATACAGGGTCATGAAATTCCCGGGAACAAGTCTGTCCATCTCCCCGCGCATTTCTTTCAGGAACGACAGGACCGTCCTGTTCGACCGGTTTTCCTTTTCCATATCGGTCAGAAGCTGTCTCGTCTCGTGGAAGGATTTGAGAACGGGTTCCACCTCCGCCAGGATCTCCTGACCCCTGGGAAGGATCTTTGGCGCCGCGGATTCGGAGAGCCTCAGAAATTCGCTTTCCTTTCGGATGGGCACGTTAAAGAGGCTCTGTAGAATTCTCTCGTAAAGAGCCTGCTCAAGCTTCTTTTCCCCTCCGAAATGGGCGGCCCAGGCCTTCATTTCCTTTGTCAGGGTGAACTGACGTTTCAACGTCCGCAGTTCTTTTGCGAAATGGCGGGCAAGGAGAGCGATGACTCCCTTCCGATGTGAGACGTCCGCTTCCCGGGAGGATTTGAAGAGACGGAGATTCACGCCTTCATCATCGGCTTCCAGCCCCGGGAAAGCGATCCCTTCATGGTTTCGTTCGCCGATGGAAATGATCTCCGGCAGATCTCCAAAATTCCATCGGGTGAGGCCTTTCTTTTCCCAGGCGGCCTTTGCCGCCTCGAAGTCCCGGGTTTCCAGGTCCTCCGCCATGTCCTCTTTGAGGATACGGACATCCCGCCCCGAGGCGATCTCCCGTCCCCCGGGATCAACGATGGCGAGACGCATCCTGAGATGCTCAGGGAGTGATTCATGATCCCAGGCCGAAGCCGGGATGTCCACCCCGAACTTTTTCCGGATGAAGGTTCCCAGGGCCGAGAGGAGGGAGCCCCTGCCCCTCGGCATTTCAGCGAGGATGGTCTCCACGGTTCCGGCCAGGGGGAGGAGTTTCTTTCGATGGCTTTTCGGCAGGCCTTTCAGAAGCCCCGTGATCTTTTCCCTCAGGAGGCCCGGAACGCCCCAGTCCACCGACTCGGCCGGAACAAGGGGGACGAGGCGCTGCGGGACTTTGAGCGTCACGCCGTCGTCGGGTTTCAGCGGGTCAAAACGGTAGGCGAGGGTCAGGTCCCATTTGCCCAATTGGAGCCTGTCAGGATATAGGGCGATTTCGTCTTCATCCGGCCTGTAGCGGAGCAGGTCCTTTTCCTGCATCCGGAGGAAATCGTCTCCGCCTCTCTCCTTGATCCATTTGCGCAGTGTCCGGATGTCGAAAACACCCTCCAGACGGCTTTCGTAAAATGTCGCGAGGGCCTCTTCTCCCGCCAGGATGTCTCTCCGGCGCAGCTTGTCCTCCATGCCGGAGACCTTCTCGACAAGGTCAAGATTGCGGCGGAGAAAAGGAGGGGGGCGCTCCACGTCTCCCTCAACGAGGGCCCGGCGGATGAATATCTTCGCGGCCTCGGCGGGATCGATCCTGCCGTAGGATACCGGTCTTTCGGAAACAACGATAAGTCCGTAGAGGCTGACCTGCTCCGAGGCCGTGACCTCACCCCGTTTTCGCTCCCAGCGGGGGTTTGAGTAACTGTAACGGCAGAGACCGGCTCCCAGGGCTTCGATCCATTCGCTTTCGATATGGGCCGCCATGCGGGCGAAGAGCCGCGAGGTTTCCACCATTTCGGCGGCGACGATCCATTCGCTTCCCCGGTTGAACAGGCCGGAACCCGGGAAGATCATGGCCTCCCGTCCTTTTGCCACCGCGTAGATATTCTTCTCTTTTTTCAGGGCGATGTTTGAGAGGCAGCCGCTCAGAATCGAGCGGTGGATCCCGCCGTAGAGGTTTTCATAATCACCGGATTCACGTTGTCTTCCTTCTTTCAGGATTCCCAGCTCCAGGAGGATCTCCATGATCTGTCCATGGAGGTCTATCCATTCCCGCATCCGGCGGCAGGAGAGAAAATGCTCCCGGCAGAACTTCCGCATTCTGTTCTGCGTTTTGAGCGCCTCCCACGTCTCGTGGTAACGATTCCAGATGCTGAGAAGCGTCATGAAGTCCGAGGCCGGATGTTTGAAGGGTTCATGCATCCGCCGGGCCTCTTCCAATCTCTCCGCGGGCCATTCGCGGGGATCCTGAATGCTCAGGGCCGACGCGATGACCACCACCTCTTCCAGGCAGTCTTCCTTTTCCGCCTCCAGGATCATCCGCGAAATGCGGGGATCGATAGGCATCCGGGCCATGAGCCGTCCGCGCTCCGTGAGCCGAAAACCCTTTCCCTTCTCATCCGGCCGGATGGCCCCCAGTTCCCTGAGGACATCAAACCCGTCACGGATATTTTTCGCGTCGGGCGGATCAATGAAGGGAAAAGAGGCGATATCGCCGATCGAGAGAGCAAGCATCCTCAGGATAACTTCGGCCAGGTTCGATCGGAGGATCTCCGGAGGGGTGTAAAGCGGGCGCCCTTCGTAGTCCTCTTTCCCGTAAAGGCGGATGCACACCCCGTCGGCCACGCGGCCGCAGCGGCCCTTCCGCTGGTCCGCGCTGCTCCGGGAGACGGCCGTGACAGGGAGGCTCAGGGTCCGAGTCCTCGGGTTGTACCTGGAGATCCGGGCGAGGCCCGTGTCAATGACGTAGCGGATTCCGGGGATGGTGATGGATGTTTCGGCCACGTTTGTCGCCACCACGATCTTCCGGCCCGCCGCGGGCTGGAAGACCCGCCGCTGATCCTCCCAGGTGAGCCGTGCGAAGAGAGGAAGAAGGATGTCTTCCCCACCGTTTCCCGCGGTGAGAAGATCGCAGGTCTCGCGGATATCGGCCTCCGTGGGCATGAAAACGAGAATATCCCCGCTGTCTCTTTCCCCCCGGATCTCCTCCACGGCCCGCACGGCGGCATCAACATAGGTCCAGTCTCCGCTCTCTTCGAGTTCCGGGTCGAGGGAGGCATAACGGACCTCCACGGGATAGAGACGGCCCGATACCTCTATGATGGGTGCATCGCTGAAGGCGCGGGAGAATTTCTCCGTGTCGATGGTTGCAGATGTGATCACGATTTTGAGGTCCCGCCGCTTGTGGAGAAGTGACTTTAGAATCCCCAGGATGAAGTCGATGTTCAGGCTCCGCTCATGAGCTTCATCCACGATGATCGTATCGTAGTCATTGAGCCGGGCGTCCGTCTGGACTTCGGCGAGAAGAATGCCGTCGGTCATGATCTTGATATAGGGATCGGGGCCCGTGCGCTCGTCAAAGCGGATCCTGTAACCCACGGACCGGCCCAGAGGTTCTCCCATTTCCTCCGCGATCCGCCGGGCGGCCGTGATCGCCGCGACACGCCGGGGCTGGGTGTGGCCGATCATGCCGTTCACACCCCGGCCGGCTTCCAGGCACATCTTGGGGATCTGAGTGGTCTTTCCCGAACCTGTCTCGCCGGTGATGACGACAACCGGGTTCCGGCGGATGGCTCCGATGATCTCGTCTTTTCTCGCCGTGATGGGCAGTGCTTCGGGGTAGGTGATCCGCGGGATGCCGGCCTTCCGCCGGGCCTTTCTCTCCGCCGAGAGGTCAAGTTTTTTCTCCAATACATTCAGCCTCTTGAGAGACGCGTCACGGGAATCTCTTGCCATGGATTTTTCGATGCGGTCAAGTTCCCGCGTCAGGGCATACCGGTCCCTTCTCATGGCCCGGGAAAGGCGGCTTCGTATTCGGTTATGGATCATTTTTGCGTC
>CAYXFF010000023.1:14259-18988 GCA_964464185.1 uncultured Syntrophaceae bacterium
CCCTCGAATCTCATTGTGATGGAGATCATAAAAATGCCGGAACCTTCTTGACAGAAGAAAAAACCCTGTGCTAAGTTTCCCCCGTGTTTTTTCTGCCGTTCATTCATTCCCTGGTTTTTTGAACTTCCGAGACGAATACGTGCCTTTATGACCAAACTTACCCACCTCGATAAAAAGGGCAAATCACGGATGGTTGATGTGTCTGCGAAGGAGGAAACCCTGCGCGAAGCGGTGGCGCGCGGCAAGGTCCTGATGAAGCCCGAAACGGTCGGGGCCGTTGAAGAAGCGAGCCTCTCAAAGGGAGATGTTCTGGCAGTGGCGAAGATCGCGGGAATTCTGGCGGCCAAAAAAACAGGGGATCTCATTCCCCTCTGTCATCCTCTGGAACTCACGGGCATCGAAATCGTCTTTTCAACCGATCGGATAAAGGGCGAAGTCACCATCGAGGCGAAGGTGAAGACGGTTGGAAAGACCGGTGTGGAGATGGAAGCCCTGACAGCCGTGAGCGCCGCGGCGCTTACCATTTACGACATGTGCAAAGCGGCCGACCGTGCCATGATCCTCTCGGATATAAAACTGATCAGGAAAAGCGGCGGCCGAAGCGGCACATTCATCAGAAAAGAGGGTGATAAGGCTGTAAGAAAGAAGAGGCTTGGCCCGCCGCGCGGCAGAAGGTTCGCCCCGGACAAACCGTGACAGGGAGGGATAACAGGGTTGGACAGGGTTTTCAAAATAAAAAAGGCGCTCCTCATTCCACTGGCCATAGATGCCGGACTTGTTTTTATCCTGCTCCTTGTTTCTTTTTTCAGGAAAAGTTCCGTGGGGGAGGTTGTTTTTCTCATCATCCTCATGATTTCCCTTTCACTCATCGTCCTGGAATGCATCTTCCGGGAGGTGACGATAAGCGGTGAGGGCCTTGCGATCAAAAAGCTGTTGCGCAGGAAGAGGCTCGGATGGGGTGATATTACCGACGTGGGCGCCCTGGTTCTGAGAAAGAAAGTATATCTGGTATTGACAACGACGAAAGGGTTTCATATCATTTCCAACGCTTATGATGACTACACGGCGCTGGTCAAGGGAATCGTGGATCACGTGGAGGCGGAGAGGATTGAAGAATCCGTGAAAACGCTGAGGGATAAGCCGGTGAGAAAAATCTCCGACATCGTTTCGGCCTGGGTGGGTGCGGCGGTTCTTCTTGTCGTTTTGTGGGTCAAAATTTTTATGTTCTAAGTATTCATGTCAGGAAGGGGCGGACGTTATGGTCAGGCGCGGCTCGGTCAACAGCAAGGCGGCGAAAATAAAAAAAGGAAAATCGTTTAAGAATTCCGGTTCAGCTGTCGAAGGGATTCTGGAACAAAAGCTCGAAGATGTGGTGAATTTTCTTCATTCGGCGGAAGGCGCGAAGAGCCAGCTTCATAATGAGATTCTGGCCATGGTGGAACGATGCCTGATAAAAATCGCCTTGAAACGCTCCAATAACGTCAAGACGTCGGCTGCGACCTTTCTGGGGATTAACAGGAATACCCTTCATCAAAAAATGGAAAAGCTGGATATCCCCTATCAGGATTAAAAAGACACCCGCCGCGGCAGCCGCTTTCATTGTCCCCTCTCATTCCCGCTCCGATTTGATTCACGAGCTGCTGTGCCTGAATGGGGTCCTCGACAGGAGAAATGAAGAATTATGATTATGGGTGTGCTGGCTCTCCAGGGGGCCTTTCGTGAACACTTGAAGATGCTGAGAGGCTGCGGCGCGGAAGGATTGGAAATCCGTCTCCCCTTCCAACTGGAAGGAATCGACGGCCTCATTATCCCCGGTGGCGAGAGCACCACCATATCGAAACTCATGCTGGAATACGACTTCCCCGAAAGGATAAAATCCTTTGCTGCATCAGGCAAACCGATTTTCGGAACCTGTGCCGGCCTCATTGTCCTCGCGGACAAGATTGAGGGACAGAAGCAGAAACTCCTGAACTTGATCGACCTGGACATCATGAGAAACGCTTACGGGCGCCAGGTCTTCAGTCGGGAAGTGGACCTCTCCATGCCCTTTCTCGGCGAGGAATCTTTTCGGGCCGTTTTTATCAGGGCTCCTGTCATTGTGAAAGCGGGAAGGAAAGTTGAGGCGCTTGCCTGCTATAAGGATCGGGTCATCGTCGCCCGGCAGAAAAATATTCTGGTGTCCAGTTTTCACCCCGAACTGACGGGAGATCTCAGGATGCACCGGTATTTTCTGGAGGTGATGGGGAAATAGTCTCCATTTTTGAGTAAACTCCACATGTTTTGCTTGACGTTTTCTGCGATTTTGCCGCTGACAGTGTACGGCGAGGGAGAATCTGTTCCATGTTTGTTTATCAGGGGATTAAAAAAAGTTGGGGAGGTCTTTCGACCTCCCCGGGGGGAAAACATGAAGAGCTTCAGCTATCCTTAACTTCGGGAGAGTGGAAACGTGGTCACTTTCCCTGGTTATTCGTTGACCCTTGATACGCCTTACTGCTTCATTACATGTTTTTTGCATGAATATAGTGCACTTCTCATGCCACGGAGGGTTGAAATTTCCAACTGATTGGAATGACTATTGTTTCAATGAAAAATCTTTGGAGATAACCTGAAGTAAAAGTGGCAATAATCGTCGAAGCATTACAGGCTTTTTTTAAAAATAGATCATGGTTACGGTATCTTATTAAAATGTCGCGAGACATCATTAAATTCGACAATAATGTCGAGCTGTGATAAGAAAAATCTGCGGCCCCTGAAGAAGGAAATTCATGAAGCGATATTTGGTTTTAAGTCTCATTCTGCTGATCCTTTGCTCGATCAGTCCGCCTTTGCTTTGTGCTCAGGGGCGTGACCGTTCCATGATGAACGGGAAGGATGCCGCCGTCAGGGAACTGAATCTCTCTGACGAACAGAGCAGCGCCATTAAGCGGATAAGAGCCTCTTACATGAAAAAAATCCTCCAGCTGAAGAGTGACGCGGTGGGGAAGCAGCATGAATTCAAGGGGCTGATAGGAGATCCAGCCTCCAGCGAGGAAACGATCCGCGGGAAGGGGCGCGAGATAGAGGCCATTAACGGCCAGATCATGCGGGAGGCGATTGAATACGAGCTTTCAGTCAGAAGAATTTTAACGCCGGAGCAGATCCGGATGTGGTCGAATATTGACAGTTCTCCCCCCATTCGAAGGTCTTCAGGACGATAGCAAATGATCCCATGGCAGAATAGGCTCCCCCAAGGTACCCGGCCTTTTCTACAGCCCATGACCTTGATTCTTGTTTGCATCGTCTTCATTTCCCTTATCCTCTTCACCGGCCTCATAGATATCGGGCGCCTTGACCAGACGCTTCGTCTTTTCATGGAAAATCACGGTCTCGATATAAGCGGAAGAATTCAAAGGGATACCCAGGAAAATTTCAGCAACATCAATCAGGTATTGCGAGGGGAACAACTGGGAGACGCGCTCTCACCCTTTACGGAAGAAGCCTTGCTCCCCCAGGAATCCTTCATTGATGCTCTTGTCAGGCTCACCCGCCGTATTGATAAAAGCCTTGATTCAGGCATCATCGAACTGGAAGGATTGAAGCGGGTGGCCGCCGACAATCACCTCTCGCTTCTCGCTCTTATTGATGAGAAGGGGCGGCCCCGCCTCCAGACAAGGCCTTTCTCCAGAAATCTCCTCAGAAGGGCGAATGCTGTCATTGAAGGCAAAAAAGAGACCAGCATCGACATATTCAACCGTTATGGTGATCATGAAAAGCTTGGCTCTATTGCGCTCCGCCGGGGCACGGGTTCAGGGATTCTGCTCGTGGCCTGGGATGACCCGGGATTGCGCTACTGGGGTTTGAAGGTTGCCCTTCAGAAGGCTGTTGAGGAAGCGGGACGAAACGAGAAACTTCCCTATATCGCCGTCATGGACGCCTCTGACAGGTCGCTCCTGGCGAGCCTGGGATATTTACCCGGGGAGATGGCTAAAGAGGAAGGGGCTTTGCTGGATATTCTCAAGGGAAAAGCGGCGGTTTCAAGCCGGAAGATTACTCTGCAGGGAAAAAATCTCTTCGAGATTCTCGCGCCCCTTTATCTCGACAACAACCTTGCGGGGGTCGTTCGCGTGGGACTGCAGAGGGATCAGGCGGATCAGGTCATTGGCAAGAACAGAACGTTGATGATCATTTCCATGGTCTTCATCATGCTGATCGGGCTGCTTTCCATATGGTTTCTTTATCAGAACCAGAATCGGCACCTTGCCCGGATCGAGGAGATGAGAAAGGAGCTTCAAAAATCGGAACGCCTTTCTTCCCTGGGACAGCTTGCGGCGGGTGTGGCTCATGAGATACGGAACCCGCTCAATGCTATCAGTATGGCAAGCCAGAGGCTTCAGCGTGAGTTCCTGCCCCCGGATCAGGGGAAGATGGAAGAGTTTGGACGCATCACGGGGGTCATCCGGGATGAGGTCCGCCGTCTGAACGGCATCATTGAAGAATTTCTGTCCTTCTCACGCAGCCAGCGCCTTGAGCTCCGTGACTATTCCCTCGAGGCCGTTCTCCAGAAGCTGGTGCAGCTTGTCAGGGAGGAGGCGGCATCAAGAGGAATCACGATCGAGACACAGTGGAGCGACCACCCCACGCCCATCCCCATGGATGTGGACAAGCTGCAGCAGGCTTTTCTGAACTTCATCAAGAACGCCATGGAGTCCATTTCAGGCGAAGGGGTCATTGCCATCTCCCTTGAGCCTCT
>CAYXFF010000024.1:0-2122 GCA_964464185.1 uncultured Syntrophaceae bacterium
ATGGAAACATCGATATCTCTGCGATCACCGTCCTTCCGGATAACCTGCCACTCAAAGTTCTTTACCGGTTCGCCGGTTCGGTAGACCCGGTTGTACACTTGATAGACTTTGCGGTTATTTTCCTCATCCGCATATTGGCGGTTATTCATCCCCAACAGTTCTTCTCTTTCATAACCTATGATCTTGCGCATTGATTCGTTGAAGAAGGTAAAGTTTCCCTTGATGTCCACTTCATGGTAGCCTTCTTGCATATTTTCGATGATGGCCCGGTATTTTTCCTCACTCTCCCGCAGCGCCTCCTCCGCCTGCCTGCGCTCCGCTTCAGATTGCTCCAGCTCCGCGTTTCTCTTGCTTAGAGAAACCAGTTCCTGGATCAGCACCTGCTTTGTTTTGGATTGATCTTTCATCGGGTTACTCCTGTATTAGATAATCGGTGTCGTTTGAAAGGGTCCGGAACCCCTTTAGACAGAAGTGCGGGATAAATCCAGGGAGAACCGGCCAGGGATTGAACGGCTCCTTCAAAGGCGTTCAATGTAGAGGATACATAGATGGACAGGGTTAATGCTGAAGCCCGGCTTTCTCCGATGATTTCCCGCCGGGCTTTGTTGCCGAGATAGTCCGTTGCAAGCCAACCGGCAACAGCGAAAATAAATAAGAGAATGACAGGCAATAAATAAAAAAGCGTCTTTTTTTTCAAGCGGAAGATCTTTCAGGCAGGCAAAGCTGCATTAATCTATTTCTTTATTGGAACTCGTTTCTTAACGTTGAAGTTTATGATGGGTCTCCTTGTGTGTCAATGAAATACTGACTGCAAAACATGCTATGGGACGCAGAGGATTACGGCTGAAGCCCCGCAGCTTCGTCGAGGTTGTGGATTTGCGGATAACAGGAAGGATTCCGTCGATCAGAAAAACGGTGTCAGGTTTCAAAGATTATTGATGCGATAAATATCACTTTGTGCCCGAGGTAAACAGGTTCTCCACGATCTTGTCCATGTAAGCAAGGTCGAAGGGCTTGGTCAGGTAGTCATGGGCACCGAGTTCCATGGCCTGCCGCACAACCTTGCGATCCCGGATGCCCGTAAGCATAATGACGTGAATGGCCGGGTCAAAGGCCTTGATCTCCTTGAGCACATCGATCCCCGACATCCCGGGCATCACGATGTCCAGGAGAACAACCACAGGCCGATACTCTTTTACCAGTTGGATGGCCGTTGGCCCGTCCAGGGCCGTGAGGACCTCGTAGCCCCTGAATCCTCAGAAATCCCTTATGATGTCACAGATTTCCGGCTCGTCATCAACGATGAGCATCTTTCTGGTCATGGTTCACTCTCTTGTTCTTCTATGGGAATCTCGATAATAAAGGATGCGCCGCCTTCCGCGTTATTCTCCGCCCAGATCCGTCCCCCGTGTTCCTGGATGATGGTGTAGCAAATATGAAGGCCAAGACCCGTGCCTTTGCCTGCCTCTTTCGTCGTGAAGAAGGGGTCAAAGAGTTTATCGATATTTTCCCCGGGAATCCCTATGCCATTGTCGGAAATAGTGAGTCTCAGATAATCCATGCCCTCTCTCCGGGTGAGCGCCGATATAATTTTGATGACCTTGTTTTCCCGTCCCTCCAGGGCATCCACGGCGTTGTTGATGATATTGAGGACCACCTGTTCGATGCGGTCGGGTTCCATCAGGGTTTGCGGCAGATCGGGCGGAAGCTCTGTCTCCAGGGCGACCTGCTCAACTCTCAGCCGGGGCATCACCAGGGCGTTGATATGCTGGATCAGCTGGTTTATATCCTTCTTTATCATGTCATGCTTTGATATCCTGGAAAACTGGCTCAGGTCTTTCGTGATCTTGACGATCCGGTCGATCTGCCTGAACATCGTGACAAAGCCTTCCTTGACTTTGTCGGGAAGCTTTTCTGTCATCTCCAGGAACTGCATTCGCATGGAGATGATGTTCAGGGGATTGAGGATTTCGTGGCCCACCCCCGCCGACAGGCGGCCGATGGCCGCAAGCTTCTCGGACTGAACCAGCATGTCCTTGGCATCCTGGAGCTGTTTCAGGGTTTTCAGGATTTTCTCCTCCGCTTGCTTGCGCTCGGTGATGTCTTCCGCCATGCCTTCGAT
>CAYXFF010000024.1:2222-4769 GCA_964464185.1 uncultured Syntrophaceae bacterium
GGATTTTCTCCTCCGCTTGCTTGCGCTCGGTGATGTCTTCCGCCATGCCTTCGATGAAGAGAAGATTTCCTTTTTCATCTTTGACCGCCCGGGTGTTCAGGGATAACCATATGATGCTTTTATCCTTCCGGTATAACTGGACCTCGTAGGCTTGGACAACGCAATGCTCGTCGAGGATATGGATAACCCTGGCACGCTGATCCGGGTCCACGTAAAGCTCTTTACCGATATCGGTGACGCTGCCTATCAATTCCTCGGGTGAGTCGTATCCGAGCATCCGGGCAAAGGCCGGATTCGCGGAGATGAATCTGCCTTTGGGAGTGGACTGGTAGATACCCTCCAGGGCGTTTTCGAAAATTCCCCGATACTTATCCTCGCTTTCCTTCAGGGCTTTTTCTGCCTGCTTGCGGTAGGTGATGTCGCGGCCGATGCCATACCGCCCCGCGGGTTTACCCTCTTTATCGAACAGCGTTGATACATTAAACTCAACGGAAATCCTCGTTCCGTCTTTTCGGATCAAATCCGTTTCATAAACAGGGATAGACTCACCATTCATGGCCCTTCTGAAAATACCTTTCGCTTTATCAACAAATTCCGGTGCAAGAATCTTCGCAAAAGATTTTCCGTTCAATTCGTCAGGTGTATAGCCCATGGCTCTCTCAAGCGTCGGGTTCAGATAGGTCAAGAACCCCTTTCTATCGGTGGTGTAGATGAGATCCCGTGTGGTCTCGATCAATGTCCGGTATTTAGCCTCGCTCTCCCGCAGGGCTTCCTCAGCAATCATGCGGTTTAAATCTTTGCGCTCTAATGCCCCCGCCATTTCATCAAAGACTTCTGTCAGTTGGCCCAGTTCATCTTCCCTATGGTCCAGGCCGGTACGGATCGTTAGATCGCCGTTTCTCAACCGTTTTGTGGCATCTACCAGTTTATTCAGCCTTTGCACGATCAAAAATTTACCCAGGTACCAGGCCAGCACCATGATACTGATGAGAACAGAGCATAGGAGCGCCACGTTGATCAGCAAATTTTTTCTAGCACCGGAGAGCGCCTTCTCCTCGGAGATACCGACACGCATGAAAAGGTATGGTGTTGCACTATCTTTCAGATAAAATCTTTTATAAGCATAAAGGCGCCTGATCCCATCACCCCCTACAGCCGTGAACGTTCCTTCTTCAGGTCGAGCTGACATATGCCTGATCATCCCGGGAAGATCAGGCTTTCCAATATAATTTATTGAATCCGGGTAGCGATTCAGACGTATATGCTTGTGGTCAGAGAGTGCAAGCGCGGAGCCCTCAGGCAATTTTGTTTTTTTAAACATTCGATCATAACTTTCAAGGTCGAGACCGACTACAACAAAACCCTTGATCCGGCCTTTGGAATCAAGCACCGGATAAGCGCATGGGAGTACCGAAATTCCTGAGGCAACTCCGATCATATACTCTCCCACGGCGAATTCTTTCGTCCGTAAGATTTCCGGAAAGTAGCTTCTTTTCCTTATGCTGAAGGGAGCAACGGGCACGGCGCTGGCAAATACCATCCCTTCCGCATTGGCCGCCAGGATGGTCGAATAAAGCGGGTTTTCCTTATGCAATGCCCGGAAGATTTTGTTGCAGGCGGGAGCGTTCCGGTTCTGCACATCGGGTAATTGGGCAAGTGTCATGAGAAATTGACGGGTGCTTGCCATGGTGTGTTCATGGTCCTGCGCCAGATTTCGCATGACTCTCAGAGCATCCTCCCTCGCACCCGCTATATCATAGTTCTTACGATCCACGCCTGAATAGATAATGATTCCAAGCGCGGGCAGCGCAGAGATGAATACCAGGATGAGCAAATGAATTTTGATGGACCTTAAAAAAGGAAATTTCACTGTGCCCCCAAAAGGAAAGTCTAAGCTTGTGAAGATCTGCGAATACTTATTAAAAAGCCTGCCCGATCTTGGGCATCAATAAACCCCTCTTCATAAATGATAGTTTCATATAAACACTTTTATATATCAAAGGCAAATTTTAATGCATGATTATTGAGTCACAATCAAGACTTAAAACATGCAACGCCTTATAAACATCTTGAAAATCGGATTGCAGGAAATATTCAAGATTTCAGATTGGAATGTTGTATAGACGGATAAAAACCGGGAAATAACATTTCAGGAAAGAGGTCAATCGTTCCATTTACGGAGACTGCCGGGTTGAATGCTGTTTTTCACGATTTACCCGCCGCTTTGCATACCTTCCCGGAGCTTCTTCACCGCCTCAGCCGTGATTTCGACGGCGCGGTCGATCTCGCCGGGCGCGGTCGACTTGCCCGTGGAGAAGCGGATGGTACCCCGGGCGTATTCCATGGGGACGTCCATGGCTTTGAGGACCGGGGAGATTTCCAGGGATGCCCCGTGGCAGGCGGCGCCGGCGGAAGCGGCCACGCCTTTCATTTCGTAAAGAAGAATAGCCGCGTCCATGTCCTTGAAGCTTACACTCAGCGTATTGGGAAGGCATTTCTCCGGGTGGCCGTTGAATCGGATTCCCCCGATCTTTTCTTTGAGGCCGT
>CAYXFF010000024.1:4869-8133 GCA_964464185.1 uncultured Syntrophaceae bacterium
CATTTCTCCGGGTGGCCGTTGAATCGGATTCCCCCGATCTTTTCTTTGAGGCCGTCGCGCAAACGATCCCTCATCCGCTGCATGTGCAGGGCGTTCCCGCCGAGGTTGCGCTTCGCCAGTTCGCAGGCCTTTCCCAGGGCCGCGATCCCGGCGACGTTTTCCGTTCCTGCGCGCCTTCCGCCCTCGTGCCCTGCGCCGTGCATGAATTTTTCAAGAGACACGTCGCTTCGCACGTAAAGCGCTCCGATCCCCTTGGGGGCATAAACCTTGTGTCCCGCCACGGACAGGAGGTCCACGCCGAGCTCCTTCACGGAGGCGGGGATTTTCCCCGCCGTCTGGGCGGCGTCGGTGTGAAAAAGAATACCGCGCTTCCCGGCCATCTTCGCGATCTCTTCAATGGGCTGAATCGTTCCCACCTCGTTATTGGCGTGCATGACCGTGATGAGGATCGTCTCCGGCGTCAGGACCTTTTCGAGCGCTTTCAAGTTGATCAGCCCCGTCCCGTCCACGGGAATGGTGCTCACTCGGAATCCCACGGTCTCAAGATGCCGGCAGACCTCTGTGACGGCCGGATGCTCGACGGCGGAGGTGATAATATGGCGCCCGTCATTCCGCCTGGCGAAAGCGGCGCCTTGGATGGCATGGTTGTTGGATTCCGTTCCGCCGCTGGTGAAAATAATTTCGACGGGATCGCAATCGAGAAGATCGGCCGCCTGGCCCCGGGCCTTTTCGACGGCCTTTCTGGCTTCGACGCCGTAAGCATGGGAACTGGAAGGATTTCCAAAGTGATCGGTGAGGAAAGGCCTCATGGCCTCGTAGACGTCAGGATCGATGGGCGTGGTGGCGTTGTAATCCAGGTAGATGGGTTTCATCGGCCTTCCGACTTGATGATCTGCGAGATCTCCCTGAATGGAGCCGCCCCCGCGGACTTCAGGAGCTCGAAGAGGACGATCTCCGTGCTGGTGATTTTTGCCCCTTCGTCGCGCATCTTTTGCAGGCCGATATCCCGGCTCCATGCCGTGCGGGAGGAGACACCGTCCGCGACGATCTGAACCTCGTGTCCCCGGTCAAGAAGATCCATCGTTGTTTGATAGACACAGACATGGCACTCAATCCCGGCGATAAGCACCTGTTTCCGGCTGAGGGCCGTGAAGGCGCCAAGAAAGGCCGGGTCGCCGCAGCAGCTGAAGCTGAGCTTGCTGATGACGGGAACGCCGTCGAGGAGCGGGGCGATCTTTGGAATGGTCGGCCCGATCCCCTGGGGATATTGCTCCGTGGCGATCACGGGAATTCCCAGGACCCGGACTCCCCTGATCAGTTTTTCGATATTTTCGGCGAGAACCTCTTTTTCATGCATGGCCCGGTAGAGCCGGTCCTGGACATCGATAATCAACAGCGCGGTTTTGTCCACCTCAAGCATTGCGGTCTTTTCCCTCTTTTACATTACGGAACATCTCGGCTTCCTCTTTCGCGTCATCCGCTTCCTGCCGGGCTGCCCTTGAGGCGGTTTCCATCAATTTTCCTTTTCCTTGGGCGGCTTGGGCTGTTTCACTCTCAACGTGGATGTTGTAGAGCCGTGAACACTGCAGAAGGCCGTCACTTCGAATTTGTCCCCGACTTCGGCCGGGATGGTGTAGGTGTAACTGAACTCTTCCTGAGCGGGCTGGCTCTTGTATTCCGCCTTCTCGACGATTTTCCCGTTTTTCTTGATTTCCACCTTTTCAATGAAGTGGACGGTAGGCGTCAGGGCCCAGTGCTCAATGGTCACGGTCAACGTCTGTTTCGACAGGTCATAATCGAGATCCACGGACTTCGGCGCGTGCGCCTGAACGCCCAGCGGCAGAAATATGAAGCAAAGGAATAAGCCAGCAACTGCTAAAGCGATCTTTTTCATCATGGTTGTCATCTCCTCTCTGTCGTTGTGGTGGTCCTGTTTTGCTCTCATGCCGGAATTTGTATGTCTACTATCTATATCAAATTTCCCATTTTGAGAAGCTTATTTTGTGCCGGATTCCTGAAATTCACCTCGCCAGAAAAAGGCCGATCGTCATGTTGAGGAGCAGGAACGCCAGGGTCAGCCGGCCGGTCCAGTGATGAACGATTCTCAGCCGGGGAGCTTTATTCCTCAGCGTCAGATGCATCTGTCCCGTCAGCGGCGCGGCAAGGGCAAGCAGAGCGGTCAGAAGTCCCAGCCAGGTATGAGGGACATCGAAATGTTCACCGCCGTGGCGTGAAATCATGACCGTGGCGGCAAAAAAACCCGCCCACACCTGGAAGGCCCCCAGAATTCCAAAAATCCTGTGAGCCTTGAGCCACCACTTTTTTTGTTTCCCATATCTCGCGATGACCACCCCTGTGGTCATGAGAACAAACCCTCAGACAACAAGGCCTGCATGATAATAGAGAATCATAGCTTGCGCCTTTCCCTTTTTATTTCTTAGCGGTGATCTTGAACGTCCGTTTCATGGGTGTGGCACTTTTGGCGCCAAACCATTTGTCAAAAATCTTTTTTGCCTCTCCCCTTTTCTCCATCTCGAGGAGCGTTCGGTTCACGACGTTGAGAAAGGCCCTGTCGCCCTTGCGGACGCCGAGAGCATATGGCTCTTTGGAGATCCGGATATCCGGGATTTCATACCACATCCGATCGGGGGCCCTGGCCAGCATGCCGGCCAAGATGGCCTCGTCCGTCGTGACGGCGAAGATCTCTCCCTGACGCAGGGCGAAAAAAGCCTGGGACGCGTCTTCGTAAGTGAGAATCGACGCGGTGGGCAGGGCCTTCTTCGCGTTTTGCATCGATGTGGAGCCCATGGATGTCCCGATGATTTTGTGTTCAAGATCATAGAGGCCCTTCACGGTTCCTTTCCTCACCAGGAATTTCTGACCGGTCACGAAATAGGTGTGGCTGAAAGCGATGTCCTTCGCCCTTTCGGGGGTTTTTGTCAGAGTGGCCGCGATGATGTCCACCTTGCCGTCTTTGAGGTATCCTATCCGCTCCGCGTCGGTGACGACCCAGAGCTCCAGTTTGACGCCGAGCTTCTTCGCTATCGCCTGCGCGAAATCCACGTCGTAGCCCTTGATCTCACCGGTCTGCATGTCCACGAATCCAAAACCCGGGGTCAGATCTTTCACGCCGACCCGCAGCACGCCCCTCTTTTTTACTTCTCTAAGAGTATCGCCCGCCCAGGCGCCCGCGCAAAGGGTTCCGATAAGGATGAACACCGTCATGAGTACCGTCAACCGTTTCATTCTTCCATACCTCCTTTC
>CAYXFF010000024.1:8233-10777 GCA_964464185.1 uncultured Syntrophaceae bacterium
TTCCCAACTTCGCATCTTCCTTCTTTTCACGGTTTCAGATGTCGCACGCCGCTCTCTCCGGCAATGATAACGTCCGTGGCCATGTCCAGGAACAGGCCGTGTTCCACAATGCCCGCCCTTTCCTTGATCCGGCCGGCCAGCTGCCGGCAGTCTTTTATGCGGCCGAAGTGACAGTCCAGGATCAGGTTGCCCTGATCCGTCGTGAAGAAGCTGCCGTTGCTGTTTCTCCGCGCCGTGACCCGTGCGCCCAGCGATTTGAGATAGGCCATCTGGGAGTGCCAACCGAAGGGAATGACCGCCACCGGCACGGGCCGCTTTTCTCCCAGGGTCTTGACGAATTTGGATTCGTCCACCACGATGACTTCCCGTCGGCTTGCCTGGGCGACGATCTTTTCCCTCAGCAGCGCGCCTCCTCCCCCCTTGATGAGGTTCAGCTTGGGGTCCACTTCGTCCGCGCCGTCTATCGTGATGTCGATGACGGGACGGTCTTCGAGCGTTGCCAGGGGAAAGTTGAACTTTCGGGCCTCCTCTTCGGCCTGGAGGGAGCAGGGGACTCCGAGGATGTCTGTCAGCAGACCGGCCTCCATCTTCTTCGCGATGAGACCGATGGCAATGATGGCCGTGCTTCCGTGGCCGAGGCCCACCACCATCCCTGATTCCACGAATTCCACGGCAAAGGCGGCCGCCTGCTTCTTCAACTGGGCTGTGTCCGTGCTCATCTCTTCTCCTCCTCTCTCTTTTTGAACTCTCGAATCCTTATCCTTTATCTCAGCGACCGGATCAGTCGCTTCAATCCTTTCCCCGTGTCTTTTCCGAGATGAAACCGGATCACCCGCCGCCCGGAATTCTCGAGGGCCTTTCGGTCGCCCAGGGCCTGGGCGGATTTCAGGATGCCGAAGGTGACCGCCGAGGGTTTGAAGTCATCTCCAGGAATCGCCGCGTCCCTTTCATCATCGGCGGTAAACTGGATGAAGAGGCCATGCCCCCCATCGCCCTTGTGGAGCTGTCCCGTGGAGTGAAGGTAGCGGGGTCCATACCCGGCCGTCACGGCCAGACCATACCGGTCGCGCAGGTCCGCGCTCAGCATGGAGAGCAGCGCGCTCGATTCTTCCGCCGGTTCGATGAATGCCTGAAGGGCAATGTAATTTCTCCGCGCGGCCTGACTCAGGAATCGAGACAAGGCCTCTTCCGGGCTCGCGGCCGCGATGTTTCCATAGACTTTCAAGTCCTGATCTTCGATGACCGGTGTTTCCTCGGGGAAGAATCCCTCTTTCAGATAATCGGCCACCATCTGGCGCGCCAGCACCTTCGCGGTCTCTACGTTCGGCTGGTCGAAGGGGTTGATGTGCAGGCGCCAGCCGGCAACCGCCGTGGCCTTTTCCCAGAGAAGAAACTGAGCTCCGAGATCGCAGGGATCGTCAAGACGAAGCCGGATCACCGGATGCCCGGATGCTTCGAGTGCTTCCAGGCTCTGATCGAAAAGACTTTCTCCGTGGAGAAAGATGGAGACGAAAAAACGGTCGTCGCCATAAATCCCGGACTCACCCGGCGATTCTCCCACAACGGGCAGGATGCCCCGTCCCTCTTTTCCGGTGCTCTCGGCGATGAGCTGCTCCACCCAGTCGCCGAAACCGGGAAGGGCGGGCGACGTAAACAGCGTCATCTTGTCCCGGCCGGCCAGGGCGAGCTCGCCAAGAATGACGCCCAGCTTTTCCCCGGCCGTGTCTCCTTCTTCTCCCATCATAGGTTTCACTCTGTCAAGAAGTATCCTGAGATCGAGACCGATCAGGGCCGCGGGGACAAGGCCGAAGAGAGAGAGCGCGGAAAACCGGCCGCCGATGGACGGGTCGTTGAGGAAAATTCTGCGGAATCCGCATTGTCTGCCTTTCTCAACGAGAGGACTTCCGGGGTCGGTGATGGCGATGAAGTGCCGACCCGCCGGGGAAGCGCCGGTTGTACGGCTCTCCCGGCTGAAAAAATATTTGAAGAAGGAGAGTGTCTCCACCGTGTCGCCGGATTTCGTTGAAACGATAAAAAGAGTTCGTTCCATATCAAGGCTGCCGGCCCGGCTCAGGACGGCCCCCGGATCCGTGCTGTCCAGAACGGCAAGGTCAAGAAAGCCCTCTCTGACTCCAAAGGTCTTTCGTATGACTTCAGTCGCGAGGCTGGAGCCTCCCATTCCCATCAGAAGGGCCTGTCTGTAACCCTCGCTTCTCATCTCCCCCGCGAAAGATTCCAGCTCTTCCACGAGGCCCGTCATTTTGTCCGCCGAATTGAGCCAGCCGATGCGGTTCGCGATGTCCTTCGGTTTGGGCTTCCAGAGGGTGTGATCGTGAGCCCGGAGCCGGGACATCACCCGCTGCTCTGCCGCTTCCTTCAGAGCCGCCTCGACCCTGTCGCGGTAAAGGCCGAGGTGAACTTGCAGTTTCAAATTGCTTGTTGCTTGTTTCAAGTTGAAAAACTCCTTTCTTACCTCATGCCCTTGAATTCTCTGACTTGTAACTTGGAACCAGAAACTTGAAACTATCTTTTCAGCACTTCGAG
>CAYXFF010000024.1:10877-12428 GCA_964464185.1 uncultured Syntrophaceae bacterium
GGAATGGCCCGAAGCGACAGGACCTGCTCCACGGGCTGATGGGTCGGTCCGTCTTCTCCCACACCGATGCTGTCGTGGGTAAAGATAAAGATCACGTGCGCCTTCATGAGAGCGGCCAGCCGGATCGCCGGCCGCATGTAGTCGGAAAAGATGAGGAAGGTTGATGCGTAGGGTATGAGCCCGCCGTGCAGAGCCATGCCGTTTGATATCGCTCCCATGGCGTGCTCGCGCACTCCGTAGTGGATGTTGCGGCCGCTGAAATCCCAGGCGGCGCCTACGTCTCCCTGGGTATCGGCGGGTCGGGTTCCCGGATGCTGGAAATCGCCGAAGGTCTTGAGCCAGGTGGTCGTGGACGGATTCAGATCCGCCGACCCTCCGATAAGCCCTGGAATCTTCGCTGCCAGTTCCTGCATGACGGTTTCTGACGCCCTGCGGGTGGCGAGTCCCTTTTCCAAGGGGTGAAAGAATGCGAGGGATCTGTCCCAGTCCCCGGGGAGTAAGCCTTCCAGCATCCGCTGGAGCTCTTCTGCCCTGTCCGGAAAATCTTTCGCATAGGCTTTATACGTTTTTTTCCATTTTGCCTCCCGGGATTTCCCCCGGCGCAAGGCGAGGCGAAAATATTTCAGAACGTCCTCTTCAATCAGGAAGTCCGGCTCGACGGGCCATCCCAGATTCTTTTTGGCCGCCCGTGTCTCCTCTGATCCAAGGGGGGACCCGTGGGCTTCGAAGGTTCCCTGTTTTTTTGGCGAGCCGTCCCCGATGACGCTCCGCACGATGATGAGCGAGGGGCGGTCCTTTTCCCTTCTTGCCTTTGCGATGGCCCTTTTCAGAGAGGGGAGGTCTTTCCCGTCCGCCGGACGCTGAACATGCCATCCGCAGGCCCTGTATCGCGCGCTCACGTCTTCGGTGAAGCAAAGAGACGTGGAGCCGGCCAGCGAGATATCGTTGCTGTCGAATAGAACAATGAGTTTTCCCAGGCCCAGATGCCCGGCGAGAGCCGAAGCCTCCGCCCCCACGCCTTCCATGAGATCGCCGTCGCTGGCGATCACGTAGGTGAAGTGATCGATGAGTGCGTGTCCGGGGGTGTTGAATCGCGCGGCGAGGTGGGCCTCGGCCATGGCCATTCCCACGGCCATTCCCAGCCCCTGCCCGAGGGGGCCGGTTGTGGCTTCCACACCGGGCGTGTGACCGTACTCCGGATGGCCCGGAGTCATGCTTCCCCATTGCCGGAACCGTCTGAGCTCGTCCAGCGGAAGGCTGTAACCGGTCAGATGCAGGAGGGCGTAAAGGAGGGCGGAACCGTGACCGGCTGAAAGGACGAAGCGGTCTCGATTCGCCCAGGATGGATTGGAAGGGCTGTGTCTGAGAAACTGCGTCCACAGAACATAGGCCGCCGGCGCCATGCCCATGCATATTCCGGGATGGCCCGACTTTGCCTTCTCGATCATGTCCACGGCGAGAAAGCGGATGGTGTTGATACAGCGCTGCTCAAAACGGTGTTTATCGTTCATGTTTTGTCCTCGAATCAGTTATTATTTACGCGTGTCCATT
>CAYXFF010000024.1:12528-15990 GCA_964464185.1 uncultured Syntrophaceae bacterium
CCCCACGCCGCCGCTCCAAGGAGGGCCGCCCGGGGGTTCATGATGACGTGGACGGGCACGCGCGACAGAAGATCGGACATGCGGCCCTTGTTCCTGAAGGCGCCCAGGAAAGGGCCGTTTTTCAGGACGGGGAGGATGGCGGGCGGAATGCCGCCCCCGAGAAAGACGCCCTTCGTTGCCATGACCTTGAGGGCGAGATTCCCGGTCTCAGCGCCGAGGATCGAGGTGAAGACATGCAGGGTATTGAGGCAGAGCCTGCAGGAGGGAGACCTCTTGACGGCCGCGTTTACGATGACCGGTGTCGGATCATCCGCCGCCGCCAGTTCTCCGGCGAGCCACGCCGGCTCCGACCCTCGTCCTGTCTTTTTCAAGAAGGTGTAAATTTCATGGATCCCCTGGCCCGAACAGACCCTTTCGTAGCTTACATGGGGAAATCGCTTGCGAAGATACTGCAGAAGCTCGCATTCCAACGGATTGCGGGGGGCGAAATCGGCATGGCCCCCCTCCGAGGGATGAGCCCTGTACAGGCTGCCGGAGCCCGGCCTTTGAGGTGTAAGGAAGGATTCCCCGAGGCCGGTTCCGGGGGCGATGACGGCGATGGCCCCTCCTGAAAAGGGCTTTCCCCTGTTTATTGTCCGGAGGTCGGAGGGCTTCAGGATGGTCACGGCATGAGCAATGGCCTCGAGATCGTTGATCAGACGGAGATCGGGAATGTTCAGGGTCTTTTGCAGTTTTTTCTCGTCCATCACCCAGGGGAGATTGGTGATGCGGGCACGGCCGTTCACCACCGGACCGGCCACTCCCAGAACGGCCCTGTCGATGAGAATGCCTGCCCTGGCCATGAAGGATTCGGCCATGACCTCAAAACGGGCATGGGAAGCGCTGGAAAAGGTCTCCTCCGCGATCGGCTTGTACGCGCCGGCCTTCAGGGAGAACAGCGCCAGAATGGTTTTGGTTCCGCCAATATCGCCGGCAAGCAGCATCACATCACCCCGCGTGAGGTTAAAGGTGAAGGTCTTAAGGCAAAGGGTAAAGGGAAAAAATTGTTCATAAATGTCCTTGGAATGGTCATCGCTTTCTTTCGGAGGAACCTCGTGAATTTTCTCAGACCATGCCGTGAATGAGATAGCCCAGGATGAGGGATAAGCCCGTCAACGAGTGAACCTGGATCATGGTGAGGTTGGCGGGGATGAGCTTTATCCTGTCTCCGTAATTCGCCGTCAGAATCCTGAGAGACCTCAGTGTGAGGGGAAGACTCGCGAATCCGAGGAGCGTCAGGTAAGGTGTCACTTTCATCAGAATCGAAGCGAGCAGAACCGCGTAGGCCGCGGCAAGCCCGCCCGCATAAAGCTTCACCGCTGTCTTTCGCCCGAACCGCGCCACGAGATTCCACTTGCCGCCCCGTCGGTCCTCCTCGTAATCGGGTATCTCATTGATGATGATCATGGACCACATCATGAACCCCAGAATGAGGGACGCGATGAGGGGCTCCAGCGCCAGGGTCCGGGTCTGAACATAGTAGGACCCCAGAACGATGATAGGCCCGAAATTGACGAGCAGTCCCAGCTCTCCAAAACCGCGATAACCGAATTTGATGGGAGGCATGGTGTAAAAGAGCGATGACGCCATCCCGATGATTCCAAAGATCATAACAAGCCATCCGCACGCCCAGGTCAGATAAAAGCCGATGAGGGCCGTGACAGCGAAACAAGCCATGGCTGCCCGCAACATCTGCGGAATGCTCAAAAGCCCTTCCGTGAGGACGCCGCTTCCGCCGGTGTAAGGATTCTTTTCGCCCTCCGGTGCCGTATCCACGTTGTGGAGGTAATCGAAGACGTCATCGATCATGTTCAGTCCCACGTGGTTGATGGTGACGCCGGCCACGACCAGGCAGAAGTACCCGGGTTCAAAGACGTGGGCTCTCGACCAGGCGATGATGCTGCCCAGAATCGCCGGGAGAATGCTCGGAGGCACGAAATGGAAACGGGTGGCTCGAAACCAGACACGCCATGGACTCTTTTCAACGGCCGCGGCAATGCCCGGTTTCATTTTCAAGCGCATCGTTTCGTGCCCTCTCCGGCGGCGTCCTATTTCAGCAGCGATTCAAGCCTGTGATTGACCTCATTCCAGTTCACGATGTTCCAGAAGGCCTCGACAAATTTGGCCCGGAGGTTCTTGTAGTCGAGATAATAGGCGTGTTCCCAGACATCGAGAACCATCAGGATTCTGAACATGGGAAAGACGTTCACGTTGTGCTTTTCCACCTGCATGATGATCGGCCGGTTCGTCTGCAGGCAGAAGGTCAGCGCGGCCCACCCCGAACCTTCGACGCTCACGGCCGCCTGCGTGAATTCCTTCTGGAATCGTTCGATGCTTCCGAATTCCTTTGTCAGGGCGGGACCGATCACCCCTGCCGGTTTCCCTCCCTTCCCCGCGGGCGCCATGTTCGCCCAGAAGAGAGAGTGGAGGAGATGTCCGCCGATGTTAAAGGAAAGCTCCTTCAGGGTGGCCTTTAAATCGAGATCGACGCCGTCCTGACGCGACTTGTCGAGCTTTTCCAGAATGCCGTTGGCGCCGGTCACATAGCCCTGGTGGTGCTTGTCGTGATGAAGCGTCAGCTGCTCTTCCGAAATATAAGGAGCCAGGTCCTTGTTCCCGTATGCCAGCTTCGGTAAACTGTAAAAGACTTTCGTGCCCATATAGAACCTCCTTCGTATTGAATTATTCAACCGCCGTTTAATTCGGACTCCCTGCGCCGCTCCTCACTGATTCAGCGTTCAATGCCTATATTCATACCACAGGCCCTTTAAACTTTTCTATTAAAAGTTGGATCAGCGGATGATTCGCAAATCCCTGTCAGTGTTTTACCGCGGAAGAATCAATTCCGGCGAATCATTTTGCGGGGAATTCACCGCCCGGGAAACCTCGTACATCTCCATTTCGCCGGGAGGGTAAGGTTCCAGCCATTCAAGAAGCGGCCCCGCGTCCTGTAGAGCGGGATCAAGCCACGGGGCATGCCGGTCCCCGGGAACGATGACCGGCATGCGGTCGTGAACCGCTTCGAGGAGCGCGTTGGCCCGGGTCGTGATGATCGTGCAGGTCCGCAGGGTTTCTCCTCCGGGCGATACCCACGTTTCGTAAAGTCCCGCGAATCCCATGAGGCGGCCCGTCTTGAGACGCGCGAAGAAGGGTGTCTTTGTCTTGCCAGTCCTGCGCCATTCATAGAATCCATCGGCTGCCACGAGGCACCGCCTTTTTCGAAAAGCGTTTCTGAATCCCGGTTTTTCGGCAACCGTTTCCGCTCTCGCGTTGATCATCCTGTTTCCCACGGCGGGGTCCTTTGACCATGAGGGAATGAGTCCCCATCGGAACTGGACGAGACGGTTCGAGTCTTCGCCGGCCTGGTGGATAACCGCGTGGACGGACTGCCCCGGCGAGACATTGTAGCGGGGGTGCAGATCC
>CAYXFF010000024.1:16090-17339 GCA_964464185.1 uncultured Syntrophaceae bacterium
AATTTCGGCGTCACGTAAAAGGTGCAGTAGGACAGATTCGGAATCATACTTTTCAAATGCTTTTCCAGTCCGGAGGCGATTTCCCCGAATTGCGCTTCCGGAACATCTTCAGCCGCATCGATATCGGCCACGATGATGATCTTTCCCGGGAAATCCCCTACAACCCTGAAATCATGGTAGTCCACAACGCGGGGGAACCCGCCCAAAGCTTCCTTTAAGAGGGCCTCTATCCCCTGTATCTCCGGCGAATCATCGAGCAGCGGATCGGTGTGGCAGACGACCTCCCCGTGGTACTCCTTGCGGAGGGCCCCTTCCAGCCGCTCGGCGGTCGCATGCATCTTCTCGGGGCCGAATTTTTCCGGGATTTCCGCGTGGAGGGAGATGAGATACATGGAACCGTAATCGTGAACGATGATCTCATGAACATCCTCCACCCCGTCGATGCCCCGCGCCGTCTCCCGTATCTTCCCGATCATCTCCCGGGTCGGTGCCCTGCCCAGAATGGGGATGACCGCCTCCTTCCCATGATTGAAGCCTGAATAAAAGAGGCTCAAAGAAACCGCGATGCCCATGTAGCCGTCGATCCCCGGACGCTTTAGAATGTGTTCCAGTATGTAGGACGCGATAACGGACAGGGTAATGTAGAAATCGATGCGGTGATGGACGGCAATGGCCATGATGGCTTCAGAGTTCACACGCCTGCCGAGAAACCGGACGAACTCGACCAGCCATACCTTGACGATGACGGTGAAGAGCAGAATCCAGGGAAGTGCCGGCCAGAAAAGGACTGCTTCCGGTTCGATGATCTGGTGCCCAGCCCTCCCTCCGATCTGGAAACCGGAGACAAAGAGGATGATGGACATGACGAGAGGCGCCACGTATTCCATCCGTCCGTGGCCGAAGGGGGTCCTCATCGTGGGGGGGCGGGAGGCGACCCAGAAACTGATGACCAGAATAACAGCATTGGCAAGGTGGGTAAGCAGGTGGAAGGCATCGGCGACCACCGCCACGGACCCGGCCATGGTTCCCAGGGTTATCTTGACCGTGAAGAGAACAAGGATGACCACGACGGAGACCCATCCCGCCAGAAGCCCGTAGCGGTTCCTCACATCTCTGTGATCCAGGTCGTCAAAGTCCCTGATCAGTTTCCTTCCCAGGGCTTGATGAAGGGGTTCAAGTATCTTCATGGGATTTTCCTTGTTCAGGTGTTTCCTTTACCGCTGAGTACATGTATTTTTTAACATGATAT
>CAYXFF010000024.1:17439-18762 GCA_964464185.1 uncultured Syntrophaceae bacterium
CAGGCTCTGAACGAACATGGAGGTGGCCATGGCGACCCAGACGCCCGCGGCCCCGTAGCCGAGAACAAGAGAGAGAAGATAGGCCAGAGGCAGGCGGATCACCCACATGGCGACGATAATCACCCACATGGGGCCGCGGGTATCGCCGGCTCCCTGAAGGGCGCCGCTCAGCGAAAGGCTGAGTGCGATGAAAGGCTGGGCAAACATGCTGATCCGGAGGTAGCGGGTGGTCTCGGCAAGGACGGCGGGATCTTTGGCCAGGATGGAAGCAAAAAAATCAGCCCAAATGAAAACAATGACCGCCAGAACCGAAAGCATCACAACCCCGGTGGAGGCGATCCTCCAGCCCATCTTTTCGGCCCTCTCCGGGTTCCCGGCACCCAGGTTCTGACCGATGAGGACGGAAGCCGTCATGTGAAGGGCGAAGGCCGGGAGAAAGACGGCCGCCTCGATCCTCATGCCGGTGGCGATGGCGGCCAGCGCTGTGATGCTGGCCTCGCCCAGCCGTCCAAGAATGTTGTAAAGGACAATGCTTCCCGCGTTCCAGGCGATCTGGAGCAGTCCGGCCGGCCAGCCCAGGCGGATGATTTGCCGGATCGTCTCAAAATGGAGCGTCCAGGGACCCGCGTAAAGGGGTTTCCAGTCACTGAAGAACAGCAGCACGAGATTGGCGGCCGATCCCGCCGTTACGGCGACAGCCGATGCGAGAGCGATACCGGTGAATCCCATTCCGGCAAAGGGGCCCATGCCGAAGACAAGAACGAAATTCCCGATGATATTGATGACGCTCACGATGAACATGGTCAGGAGAGGCTTTTTCACTTCACCGCTGGCGCGGAAGAGGGCGTTGGAGACGATGAGGAAATAGTTCGAGCCCATGGCCAGGGCGAAAATCTTCAGGAACGTTTCCGCGATACCCCGGATCTGCTCGGGAAATCCGGCGAGAGCGATGATCTCCCGGTAAAAGAGGAGGCCGAGAACGGTGAGCGCGATCGCGACGACGATGCTGAAAAAAAGGGACTGCCGGCCCACATCCGTCGCCCGCTTGAAATCGCCCCCTCCGATAAACCGGGAGGCCATGGCCACGGTCCCGATGCTGATGGCGTTGGCGATGATGATGACGAAGAAATAAAGGACTCCGATGAAACCCACCGCGGCCTGGACCTCGGGACTGATGAAGCCCGCCACGTAGACATCAACGAAAACCACGAGAAAATTGAAAAACATGATGAGGAGCATGGGCCAGGAGAGATACCAGATGTTGTGCCAGAGGTTGCCCCTCGTAAGATCCATCGACTGTTTTTTTGCCGTAAAAATCTCCTT
>CAYXFF010000025.1:0-5062 GCA_964464185.1 uncultured Syntrophaceae bacterium
GATTCCCAAAAAATACCAGACAATCACCATTGCGTCCATTCTTGTTTTTGCTTCCCTGATCATCCTTTCCGTCAGCTTTCATCGTCCGGGCGAGACGGGTTTTTTTAAAAAACTTGTTCTTGAGGCGGCGTCTCCTCCCATCCGGGTGATCAATACCGCCATAGACACCGTCAGGGATGTCTGGAAACATTATATTTTTCTCGTGGGTCTTGAGCAGGACAACAGGGTGCTGAAGGCCAGGGTCGCGCAATTGACAAATGAACTGAACGAATACCGGGAGCGTCATCTTGAAGGGCTCAGGCTCAAAGAACTTTTTGCCCTGAAAGAAACCCTTCCGGGAACCGCGGTAGCGGCACGGGTCATAGACCGGGAGAACGCTTATGTCTTCAAGACCATTCTGATCAGCAAGGGAACATCGGACGGTCTTCGCGTTGGACTTCCCGTGGTCTCCGCGGAGGGCGTTGTGGGCCGGGTCGTGGATTCCTCCTGGAATGTGTCGAGAGTCCTGCTGATCACGGATTACAACAGCAACATAAGCGCCTTTGTCCAGGGAAGCAGGGTTCAGGGTATCCTGCAGGGCGGGGGCAGCACGGGCTGCTCCCTGAAGTATGTCGAACGGTCGGAGGAAGTCAAAGCCGGAGAAAAGGTCATCACATCGGGTCTGGGAGGTGTCTTTTCAAAGGGTTTGATTTTGGGGACGGTTTCGAGGGTGGATCGCAGGGGCTCGGGTCTTTTTCTGAACATTGACGTGTCGCCGTCTGTTCATTTCTCACGGTTGGAAGAAGTGCTGGCGGTGGTCCCGGGTAAGGAACAAAAGCCATGATCTTTTATTTGCTTCTGCCCCTTTTCTCCCTGATTCTGCTTGTCCTGCAAACGACGGTTCTGAGTCTCTTTTTTATGGGGAAGATGGGACTTGAGATTTCCCTGATCATCGTCATCTATGCCGGGTTCCGCATGGATGCGCTGAAAGGAGGCGTTCTCGCCTTCATTCTTGGTTTCTTTCTCGACTGTATCACCGGCTCCGTCACGGGCCTTCTCACATTTTACTATGTGGCGGTTTTTTTCGTTTCGAGAACGGTATCGTTCAAGGTCTATGCCGAACGGTATCTTTTCATCATGGCTTTTGCTTTCCTCTGCGCCTTCTCCGAGGGGCTGTTTGTCGCCCTCATATACCAGGTCTTTTATGGCGTGGACGTTTTTCCGGGTATTTACAGAATCTTTCTGGTCCAGGCGCTGACCCTGAGCCTGATAAGCCCATTGCTCTTTACACTGCTCGGCCGCCTGGAGGGAGTTGTTGATGTCAGAGAGTCGCAATAAATTCAGCCGTTACGACTCGGCAAAATTCCGGAACACCTTCGGGATTCTCATCTGGGTGGTGACGATTTCCATGTCTTTTCTTGTCGCACGGATGTGGTACCTGCAGGTGATCAAGGGCAATGAGCTCAGAAACCAGTCCGAAAATAACCGGATACGGATTCACGAGAGCAAGGCCATCCGGGGTATTATCAAAGACATGTGGGGAGATGTCATTGTGGAGAACCAGCCGTCCTTTGATATTTCCATCGTTCCCGGGGCGGTCAGAAATGTAAGGGATGTGGTCAGCGCCCTCGAATCGGTTTACGGGAGCCAGGGCATGGAGTTCAGAAGGGATATTTCAGCCTCGGAGAAAAATCGCCCCTTCATTCCCCTCAAGCTGGCCAAGAATGTGAGCTGGCAGGAACTCGCGCTCGTGGAGACCCACTCTCTCAGCCTGCCGGGCGTGGTCGTGGACGTGGTCCCTGTGCGCAAATATCTCGGCGGCGAGATGACAGCCCATATTCTCGGCCATGTGGGAGAAGTGAGCCAGGAGGATCTGAAGGGGGATAAGGCGGGGCTCTTCAAACCAGGCGACCGTGTGGGTAAGTCGGGAATTGAAAAATACCTGGACCGTTATCTCCGCGGGGAAAACGGCGGAGAGTACATTGAGGTCAACGCGATCGGAAGAAAGGTGAAGACCCTGAAGCGGCTGGATCCTGTTCCCGGCAACAATGTGATTCTCACGATCGATGCCGGACTGCAGAAAGCGGCCTGGGAGGCCATGGAAGGCAAAGTGGGTTCCGTGGTCGCCATGGATCCCCGGGACGGCTCCGTCAGGGTCATGGTGAGCAGGCCGGCCTTCGATCCGAACCTGTTCAACAAGGGGATTTCCATTGAGGACTGGAAGAAACTTTCCGCCGATCCCCTTCATCCCATGGAGAACAAGGCGATTCAGGGCCAGTATCCTGCGGGCTCCACCTTCAAGATCATCACCGCGGCGGCGGCTTTGGGAGAAGGACTCATCACCCCCGAGACAACGTTCAACTGCAACGGCTCTTTTCATCTCGGAAACCACGAGTTCAAATGCTGGCAGAAGAAGGGCCATGGAAGGATCAATCTTCACCGTGCCATTGTGGAGTCCTGTGACGTCTATTTCTATAATCTGGGGAAACTGGTGGGTGTGGACAAGCTTGCCGAGTACGCCCGCGCATTCGGCCTGGGTGTGCCGACGGGGATTACTCTCCCCTCGGAGAAAAGCGGCCTGATCCCCACGAAAGAGTGGAAACTCAGGAGGATGGGACAGCCCTGGCAGCCGGGAGAAACCATTTCCATCTCCATCGGTCAGGGGTTCATCTCGGTCACCCCTCTTCAGCTCTTGAATGCCTACTGTGCCCTCGCGAACGGCGGGACCGTCCATGTCCCCAGGATGATCCAGAGGATTGAAGCCCTGGACGGACAGGTCCTGCAGGAGTTTGGATCGCAGATCAGCAATGTCGTTCCGCTCAGCGAGGAATACATGGATGTCATCAAGCAGGGGCTCTGGGGTGTCTGCAACGAGAGCGGAGGAACGGGATGGGCGCTGAGAAGACCTGAGGCGGACGTGGCCGGAAAGACGGGTACGGCCCAGGTCATCGGGCAGAGGGGTCGGTGGGAGGACGTCAAATCGCACGCCATGCCCTGGAAGTGGCGGGATCATGCCCTTTTCGTTTGTTTCGCGCCGGTTCAGAATCCCGAGATCGCCGTTGCGGTCGTGGTGGAACATGGGGGCCATGGCGGTTCGGCGGCGGCGCCGGTGGCGCGAAAGGTGATCGACGCTTACTTCAGGATCAAGGCGGCGCATCAGAAAAAGTTCAAGGGGGAAAAGAGTGAAATTTGACCGGCGCCTCCTTTTTAATTTTGACTGGGGCTTCCTTCTGATCGTCCTGGCCATCTGCGCCCTCGGCCTGTTGAACATGTACAGCGCGGGATTCAACATCTTCAGCGCGAAGGGGGGCTCACTCTATATCCGGCAGTCGATCTGGTTTTTTATCGGCCTTGTCTTCATGGGAATCGGCTTCAGCCTGGATTACCGCGATGTCATTCGTTACGCTTACGTCATCTATGGCGTTTCGATTGCTCTGCTCGTTTCAGTGTTTTTTGCCGGGGAAGTCACCCGGGGGACGCAGCGCTGGCTGGCCCTGGGCGGTTTTACGTTTCAACCTTCTGAACTGATGAAACTCACGATTGTTCTCGTCATGACCCGTTATTTTACGGCCCACGAGAGAGAAGGAAAATACGGCCTCAAAGACCTCGCGGTGCCCTTCCTCCTTGTGCTGGTGCCTTTTATGCTCATATTGAAACAGCCGGATCTTGGCACGGCCCTCATTCTTTTGATTCTCTTTGTTTCAATCATCCTTTTTATCGGCGTTCAATGGAAGACGATCTTCATCACCGCCTCGACGGGAATCCTGCTTATGCCTTTCAGCTGGTTCTTTCTGAAAGATTATCAGAAAGAGAGACTGTTCACCTTCATCGATCCCCAAGGCGATCCTCTCGGTTCGGGTTATCACATCCTGCAATCCATCATCGCCGTCGGTTCGGGAGGGTTTTTCGGCAAGGGCTTTCTGAAGGGAACTCAGAGCCAGCTGCGGTTTCTCCCCGAACATCAGACGGATTTTATCTTTTCCGTTTTTGCCGAAGAATGGGGGTTCATCGGATCCCTTGTCCTCATGATTCTTTTCCTGGCCCTCATCGTCTGGGGCCTCAGAATCGCCAAGCAATCGAGAGATCTCGTGGGAACTCTCCTGGCCTATGGCGTCACCATGCTCATTTTCTGGGAAGTGCTCATCAATATCGGTATGGTGGTGGGTTTTCTTCCCGTGGTGGGCATTCCGCTCCCCTTCATGAGTTACGGGGGCTCCTCGATGGTGGTGCTCATGGCGGGAATGGGTCTTCTCATGAGCATCAGCATGAGAAGGTTTATTCTCCAGCCGTGATTCCGGCGAACGGAGGAAATGAAAAAAAGCATGGAGGAAAGGGGACCATGATCGGAAAGAAGAAGATCGAAGAGGTAAAGGCCTTCCTGGGAAGGGGGACGGAATTTGAAGGGAAACTTATTTTCACCGGTTCCGTGAGGATTGACGGAAAGTTCTCCGGTGAAATCGCGGGCGGCGGAACCCTGAACATAGGGGAAGGCGCCCGCATCGAGGCGGACATTTTTGTGGACAGCATCCTGATCAGCGGAGACGTTTACGGGAAACTGGAGATCAAGAAGCGGGCGGAGATCTTCTCCCCCGGGAAATTGAACGGCAGCTTGAAGACCTTCTCCCTTGTCGTGCACGAGGGGGCGTTTTTTGAGGGAACCTGCCGGATGAAGACCGAGCCCCTGATCCGGGCCGTGGAGAAAGAGGAGACAGCCTGAGAGAGGATGCGGCCAATGATGCAGGAGAATGCGGGGGAAGACCATCGTCCCTGGGGCTATTTTCAGGTTCTTGCCGAAGGGAGCAGCCACAAGATCAAGAGGATCACCGTCCATCCGGGGAAGCGCCTGAGCCTCCAGCGGCACCGGCTCCGGGATGAGCACTGGTTTGTCCTCGAAGGTGAAGCGGTCGTGACCCGAAATGGCGAGGAGACAGCCCTGTCAAAGGGTCAATCGCTCGATATCCCCCAGGGAACCCTTCACCGCATATTCAATCCGGGAAAGGGAGATTTTGTGATCATAGAGATACAGACGGGAACCTATTTCGGCGAAGACGATATCGAGCGGATCGAGGATGATTTCGGGCGC
>CAYXFF010000025.1:5162-15400 GCA_964464185.1 uncultured Syntrophaceae bacterium
ACGACTTATGATTAGTAGTGCCCGCTTTAAGCGAAGCGGCTCGAAAGGTTTCAAGGGGTAATGAATACTCTGAATATATGTACTTGCACAGTCGTACTGTGTCTTTCAGTATATCTTGGAAATAACGGCGGATGATCACAACCGGGCGAATGGTTATCTTCGCTCGGTTTTTTGTGTCAGGCAACGGTAAAGGGGTAAGATCATGGTCAGTATTGATTCCACGCTTTTCATTCAGATCGCCAACTTTCTCCTCCTTATTTATATATTGAATGTCCTTCTCTACAAGCCGATCCTGAGAATTCTTGATGAAAGAAAAAAACGGCTTCAGGGTTCGGAAGATGAGATCAAGGCCCTCCATCAGACCATCGAGCAGAAGACTGCCGAATACGAGGGAAAGATTCGCCAGGCCAAGCTTGAGGCGATGAGCCAGAGGAATGATATCCAGAAAGAAGGAGCGGAAGAGGGCAAGAAAATCATCGACGGGGCGAAGGCAGATATCGCGAAGATGATGGAGGACTTCAAGGTGAAGATGACCGGAGAGATGGATGAAGCGCGGCTGATTCTGAACACCCAGTCAAGGGCCATATCTCTGGAAATTGCCGAGAAGGTGCTGGGAAGGAGCATTTAATGAAAAGGGGATTAGCTGAAAATATGTTCAGGCGCTCTTTGAGGGATGCCTTTTTCTTTGTTTTCTTTGCCATCATTATGGCATCGGCCGCTCATGCATCCGGAGGGGGCGGTGAAGAGGGTCATGGCGTGATGATCGATTATGCCTGGCGGATGCTGAATTTCGCCATTCTCGCCTTCATTCTATACAAGCTGACCTGGAGGAAGATAAAGGAATTCTTCCTGGGCCGCCGTGAGGACATCCAGGCGTCTCTGGAAGAAGCGGTGAAAGCGAAGGAAGAGGCGGAGAAAAAATACAAGGAGTACGCGGAAAGGCTGGAGAAGGCCACGGGCGAGATCGAAGGAATCTCCGAGATGATCAGGGCCCAGGGGGCGGCCGAGAAGGAGAAACTCATCGAGAGCGCGGAAAAGACCGCCGAAAAGATGAAAGAGGACAGCCAGGCCCGGATCGATCAGGAAGTCAAGAAGGCCGGCAGTCAGTTGAGACTCGAAGCGTCACAGCTTGCCGTTCAGATGGCGGAAGACATGCTGTCAAAAACCATAAAAAAAGAAGATCACGAGAAGATGGTGAAAGATTCTCTGGATAGGATGGTGAAACTGAATTGAGCAGCAGCGATATAGCAAATCGATACAGCGAAGCACTCTTCCAGATCGCGTCGGAAGAGAAGAACTACGAGAAATATTTCGACGACCTGAAGAAGTTTTCCGCCGTCGTGGAGGAAAACGCGAATCTCAGAGAAGTCCTGTTCAACCCCGTTTTTGACAAGGACGAGAAAAAAGCGGTTGTCGGGGAACTGCTTCAGATGATCGGCGTGTCCGACATCTCCGCCAATTTTCTGAGACTTTTGGTGGACAAGGGGAGAATCAGCATTCTCGGAGACATCGTGGGCGCCTATCAGCAGCTGATGGATCAGGTGCTTAACAAGGCGAGGGTGAGCGTCAGGACCGCATTTCCGCTCTCCGACGGCCTGGTCGCGGAAATCAAGAAAACCATGGAGGGTCTGACCAAAAAGCAGGTGGAAATGGTCATCGAAGAAGACCCGTCGCTCCTGGGCGGCATCGTCGTGAAGATCGGCGACACTCTTTATGACGGCAGTATAAAGGCCCAGCTGAATAAAATTCGGGAACTCTTAGGGGAGGAGATATAGAGGATGGAAACAATCAGGGCAGAGGAAATAAGCAGGATCATTTCCAAGCAGATCAAGGATTACGAGAAAAAACTCGATGTCAGTGAAACCGGGACCGTGCTGTCCGTGGGTGACGGGATCGCCAGAGTATACGGTGTGGAAAACGCCATGGCCATGGAGCTTCTCGAGTTCCCCGGCGGAATTCTCGGAATGGTTCTGAACCTTGAAAAGGACAACGTCGGTGTGGCCATTCTCGGCGAAGACATCCATATCAAGGAAGGGGATATCGTCAAGAGGACGGGCCGGATCGCCCAGGTTCCCGTTGGAGACGCCATGCTCGGCCGGGTCATCGACGGCACGGGAAAACCGATTGACGGGAAAGGGCCCATCGAAGCCACGGAGTTCCGGAGGATCGAAATGGTGGCCCCCGGCGTGATCGCGCGCCAGCCCGTGAACCAGCCCATGTACACGGGGATCAAGGCCATCGATGCCATGACGCCCATCGGACGGGGCCAGCGCGAACTCATCATCGGCGACCGCCAGATCGGAAAGACCGCCATCTGCATCGACGCCATCATCCGTCAGAAGGATACGGGTGTGAAGTGCATTTATGTGGCCATCGGCCAGAAGAAATCCACCGTTGCCCAGGTGGTCGAGGCCCTGAGAAAAAATGACGCCATGAGTTATACCACCGTGGTCGCCGCCTGTGCGAGCGACCCGGCGACCCTGCAGTACATCGCCGCCTATTCCGGATGCAGTATCGGTGAATACTATCGTGACCGGGGTCAGGATGCCCTCATCTGCTACGACGACCTCTCCAAACAGGCCGTGGCGTACAGGCAGATTTCGCTTCTCCTCAGAAGGCCGCCCGGACGCGAGGCCTTCCCCGGAGACATTTTTTACAACCACTCGAGGCTTCTCGAGCGCGCCGCGCGGGTGAACCAGGAACTTGGCGGCGGATCGCTCACGGCGCTTCCTGTCATCGAAACCCAGGCCGGAGATGTCTCCGCCTACATTCCCACGAACGTTATTTCCATCACCGACGGCCAGGTCTATCTGGAACCCAGCCTCTTCTATTCCGGTATCCGTCCGGCGATCAATGTCGGCCTATCCGTTTCGCGGGTCGGCGGCGCCGCCCAGGTGAAGGCCATGAAACAGGTGGCCGGAACCCTGAAGCTGGAACTTGCCCAGTACCGCGAAATGGCCGCCTTTGCCCAGTTCGGAAGCGACCTCGACAAGGCGACTCAGGCACAGCTCGAAAGAGGCATCCGTCTGGTGGAGGTTCTGAAACAACCCCAGTATCAGCCCATGTCCCTCGGGGAGCAGGTGACCATCCTCTTTGCCGGTGCGAAGGGTTACCTGGATAAATACGAAGTCGCAAAGCTCAAGGTATTCGAAAAGGAGCTCCTGGCCTTCGTGAAGGGCAAGTACCCTGACATCATGACGGAGATAGACGACAAGAAAGTCATCAGCCCGGACCTTGAGAAGAAGATGAAAGATGTCATGGCGGAATTCGACACCGTCTTCATGGCGGGCTGACAGGACCGAAGCGTAAAACAGCGGTTGGATGTTTTACACCATCGGAACAATTGAACTCAAGGGAGTATCCATATAGATGGCCGCGTTAAGAGATATCAAGAGAAAGATTACGGCTGTACAGAAAACCAAGCAGATCACGCGGGCGATGAACATGGTGGCCGCCTCCAAGCTGAGAAGCGCCCAGATGAGGATGGAAAATTTCAGGCCCTATGCTGTCAAGTTCATGGATGTCCTCAAGAGCCTGGCCCTGCGCGTGGATCCAAAATCCCATCCCCTCCTTGCCGTGAGGGATCCCAAGCGGATCAAGGTCATCTGCATGACATCGGACAGGGGGCTCTGCGGCGGTTATAATTCCAACATCATCAAAGCCACGGAACGTTTCATCAGGGACAGGCTGTCCCATGGCGTGGATGTATCGCTCATTGCCGTTGGTAAAAAGGCACGCGATTATTTCCGCAAGCGGGCCAAGATCATCAGTCAGCATGTGGATGTTTTCGGAAAATTCGACATGAGCCTCTCGCAGAGGATCGGCGAGGACGTGATCCCCTCTTTTATCTCCGAAGAATACGATGAGCTTTACCTGATTTACAGTGAGTTCGTTTCCATGCCGGTTCAGAGGCCCCTCGTGGTGAGACTGCTTCCCATTCCCTCCGTCGGGACGGATGAGGATGTCGATCCCGATAAGCGTCTGGAATACATCTACGAGCCGTCCGAGGAGGCCCTTCTGGATCAGCTTCTTCCCATGTATATCCGGGTCCTGATTTTCCGGGCACTCCTGGAGACCTCGGCGGGCGAGAACGCCGCCAGGATGATGGCCATGGACAACGCGACCAGCAATTGCGATGACATGGTCCAGACCCTGACGCTGAAGTACAACAAGGCGCGCCAAGCGGCGATCACCAAGGAACTCATGGACATCGTGGGTGGTACGGAGGCTTTGAAGAAATAACATTCGCAGCCTCAGGCCTTACCAGATTCGAATGGAAAAAACTCTATCAATCAAGGAGAAGGACATATGAACGCAGGAAAAATCGTGCAGGTCATCGGGCCGGTCATAGACGTCATGTTTGAAGACGGGAATCTTCCCCACATTCTGGATGCTCTGACGATATCCAACCCGACGATCAGCGACGAAGAGGACAACTTGATCATCGAGGTGGCACAGCACCTGGGCGGAAATACGGTGAGATGCATTGCCATGGACGTCACCGATGGATTGGTAAGGGGAATGCAGGTCAAGAGTACCGGCGCGCCGATCATGGTCCCCGTGGGCCATGCGGGCCTGGGAAGGATCCTGAACGTGGTCGGGAGGCCGGTGGACGGTCTTGGACCTGTGGACGCCAAGGTGAAAATGCCCATTCACAGGGCAGCACCGGCATTTACGGAACAGGACACCTCGGTTCACGTTCTGGAAACGGGCGTCAAGGTGATCGATCTTCTGGTTCCCTTCCCCAGGGGCGGGAAGATGGGGATGTTCGGCGGCGCCGGTGTCGGCAAGACCGTCGTCATGATGGAGATGATCCACAATATCGCCATGCACCACGGCGGAATCTCGGTTTTCGCCGGCGTGGGGGAAAGGACAAGAGAAGGGAACGACCTCTACCTCGAGATGAAGCAGTCCGGCGTTATCTCCAAGGCGGCCCTGATCTACGGCCAGATGACGGAGCCTCCGGGAGCCCGGGCACGGGTGGCCCTTACGGGACTCGCGGCGGCGGAATACTTCCGTGATATTGAAGGACAGGACGTTCTTCTCTTTATTGATAACATTTTCCGTTTCACCCAGGCCGGTTCCGAAGTTTCGGCTCTTCTGGGCCGCATGCCCTCGGCGGTCGGTTACCAGCCGACCCTGGCCACGGACCTTGGAGAACTTCAGGAGCGGATCACCTCCACGGACAAGGGATCCATTACCGCCGTTCAGTGTGTTTACGTCCCCGCCGACGACCTCACGGACCCCGCTCCGGCCACGACCTTCGCCCATCTGGACGGGACCGTCGTTCTCTCCCGGCCCATCGCCGAGCTGGGAATCTATCCCGCCGTGGACCCGCTGGATTCCACGTCCAGGATCCTCGACCCCAACGTCCTCGGTGAGGAACACTATGCCGTCGCCCGAAACGTCCAGATGATTCTCCAGAAGTACAAGGACCTTCAGGATATCATCGCGATTCTCGGCATGGACGAACTCTCGGAAGAAGACAAGCTGACGGTGGGCCGGGCCAGGAAGATTCAGAGATTCCTCTCGCAGCCCTTCTTCGTGGCCGCGCAGTTCACGGGCACGGAAGGGAAATTCGTTTCCGTGAAGGATACCGTGAGGGGTTTCAAGGAGATCTTGGACGGCAAGCATGACGATCTTCCGGAACAGGCCTTTTACATGGTGGGCGGCATCGACGAGGCCGTGGAAAAAGCGAAGAGACTGTCCGAGTAACCGGAGGATTTTAAATGGCTGACGAATTGATGCTGGAAATTGTGACGCCCGAGAAGGTGGCTTTCAGCGGGAAGATCGAGGAAGTGACCATCCCGGGAACAGAAGGCGAGTTTGGGGTTCTGGTGGGACACGCGTCACTCCTGAGCTCGGTGAAGTTCGGAGAGTTGAATTTCACGAAAGAAAACAAAAAAAAACACTACGCCATAAACACGGGTTATGCCGAGGTGACGGCCCACAAGGTGACGATCCTTGTGGAGACGGCAGAGAGGGCGGACATGATTGACGTGGAAAGGGCGAAGCGGGCCAAAGATATTGCCACGGAAAAGCTTGCCAAAATGTCCAAGGAAGATCCTGATTTTGAGAGGGTCAAGGATGCCCTGGACAGGGCGGAGATCAGGCTGAAGATCGTGGAAAGGGCCTGATCGATCCTTTTCCCGAAAACAAAAAAATAAAAGTTGAAGATGAGAAGCCGGGGGGGTATTCTTTCCCGGCTTTCTTTGTTTGAAGGGAGTCACGTCTTATGAAAAAGAACGGCGTCATCGCATTTTTGTTTATCCTGTTTTTCATGATCCTGTCGCCGGATGCCCATGCGTCCGGTTCGGCGGCAAACGGCGGGACGGATATCGGCGCGATCCTTCCCGTGTGGACGATCATCCCCTTCGCGGGCATTCTCCTTTCCATTGCCCTCTGTCCTCTCTGGACGCCCCATTTCTGGCATGACCATTACGGAAAGGTTTCGGCCTTCTGGGCGATCCTCTTCGCCGTTCCTTTCCTTTTCGTGTTCCGCGGTGATGCTCTCTATCACATCCTCCACATCTATCTCATTGATTACATCCCCTTCATCATCCTCCTCTGGGCCCTTTTCACCATCTCGGGCGGAATCGCGGTGAAAGGGACATTGAAAGGGACGCCGCTGGTCAATTCCATCATGCTTCTTCTGGGGACCGTCCTGGCTTCATGGGTGGGAACGACGGGGGCGGCCATGGTGATGATCCGGCCTGTCATCCGGGCCAACAAGGACAGGCAGAGTAAAGCCCACATCGTCTGCTTCTTCATTTTTCTCGTGGCCAATATCGGCGGGGCTCTGACCCCCTTGGGCGACCCGCCTCTTTTTCTGGGCTTTCTCCACAACGTTCCTTTTTTCTGGGTCACCCATGCCATCCTGCCCCACATGCTCCTGGCTTCCGGCCTCGTCCTTGCCATATTCTTTTTTCTGGACACTTTTTATTACAGAAAGGAAAAACTTCATTTGTTGAAGAAAGACGGGGACGAGGAAAAAGTTCCCCTGAAGATTGAGGGGCTCTACAATCTCCTTTTTCTGGCCGGTGTCGTGGGGATGGTTCTCATGAGCGGGTATTGGAAGGCGGGGCGCCTCATGGTGATGGGGGTCGAAATGGAGTATCAGAACATGCTGAGGGACGTCATGATCGTCATCATGGGCCTTCTCTCCCTTCGCTTCACGCCGTGGTCCCTCCGCGAGGCCAATGAGTTCGGCTGGGTTCCTATCGTAGAGGTGGCGAAACTCTTTGCCGGTATTTTCATGACCATCGTTCCGGCGATTGCCATTCTCAAGGCGGGGAGCGGCGGCGCCCTGGCGGGCCTCCTGGCTGTGGTAAATCAGCCGGCTCATTATTACTGGGCCTCGGGGGGCCTCTCTTCCTTTCTCGACAACGCCCCCACCTATCTGACGTTTTTCAACATGGCCCTGGGAAAGATCGGATTGACGGAAGCCGCTGTTCCAGGCGCCCTGAATGGGGCGGCCGCCTCGGCTAACCCGGCTTTTATCGGCTATCTGAAGGCCATCTCCGCCGGTTCCGTTTTCATGGGAGCCAACACGTACATCGGGAACGCTCCCAACTTCATGGTGAAATCCATTGCCGAAGAGGCCGGTGTAGCCATGCCCAGCTTCTTCGGGTACATGATCAAGTACTCGATTCCCTTTCTGATCCCCGTTTTTATTCTGATCACTTACGTTTTTTTCTAAAGGAACGGACGGGAGGAACAGCAAGTGCCGCGGGAATGGAGGATAACAGAAATGAACGCTAAAGGGGGATTCCATGATTGAAGAATATGTTGAAGTCGTACTGGAGGGTCCTTTTGACTTTATCAAGGGATTCGTGCTCGGTTTTATGGAGGGGCGGGGCATCTCGGGGGACGTGATCTTCGAGGAAGCTGGTAGCGCCAAGGGGGACGTCTTTGTCCGGCTCCTGCGCTTTGTTCGCCTGGAGCAGGATCGCGTCCATCTGATCGTGGGAGCGGGGATTCACGAACTGCTGAAGGAAGCCCTCGAGAAAAGACAGGACGAGGCGCCGATCCGGATTGTCAGGGTGAGGAAAATAGGGGAAGCCCGTTTTGGGTTTCGCTACCGGACCTATTCGCGGCCGCTCGGCGATGAGCTGAAAAACCTTTTTCAGAACCTGCCGGAAGGCCTTCACCTGGAAGGATACGAGCCGAAGGAGACGCTGCGGCCGGAGTCCAAAGCCATCGAGGCCTACGCGCCCGAACACCCTTACGCGGTCGAAGCTTCGGGAACGGTCAGCGGCCGGGCGAAGGAAGCGATCGATCTCTATAATCACCTCGGTCGCTATGAAATCGTTGAACTTGGGGACATCGAGATGGACGGGAGCAGGAGTTCCTGAGCCGTCACCCCGGCTGCTTTCTTCCATTGTCGACCCGGATGTCGGCGATTTCCAGGATTCTCATGCCGCGGGGTGTTTTCACGCGCACCTCGTCACCCACCTCTTTTCCGATAAGGCCCTTGCCGATGGGGGAGGTGACGGAGATTTTGTTCTGCTGAATATCCGATTCAAAAGGCCCGACGAGCTGGTAGGTGGTTCTTTCCTCCGTTTCCGTATCCACGATCGTGACGATGGAGCCGAAAACGATTTTTTCGTCTGTGAGGTTATCAAGATCGATCACCTTTGAGGTGGCGAGGTTGTTCTCCAGCTCCTGGATTTTCCCCTGGATAAAAGACTGCTGCTCTTTCGCGGCCGCGTATTCCGCGTTTTCCGTGATGTCGCCGTGCCCCCGGGCTTCTTCGATAGCCCGGATGTTTTCCGGCACCGCCACCTTTTTCATGTACTCGAGGTCTTTTTTGAGCTTCTCGTATCCCGGTCGGGTAATGGGTATTTTCTCCATCGATTCTTCTCCGGTCTGTTGATTCGCCCTGTGAATAAAAAAAAACAGCCCCTCTCCCCGAAGGGAAGAGGGCCGTTTCGGATGAACGTATGGCCAAGGATACTTTATTCAGGGGTCTTTTGTCAAATCAGAAAATACAGCCGTCAAGACTTGGAAGTCACCGCCTTGATCTCCTCCGCGCGGGACCTGATCCGGTATTGAAGGGCTCCTGAAACGGCCATGACGGCACCTTCGATTCCGAGCTTTTCCGTGTTGATCACCATGTCATAATGGCTTGGATCGGACGCGTCGACCTTGAAGTATTTCTTGATGAACCCCGCCCGCCCGGTTTCTTTTTTCTCGATGTACTTCTGTGAATCCGCCCGCGACATGCCGCGAGTATTCATGAAATGCTGGATCCGGTATTCAAGGGGAGCGACGAAACGAACCCGGAAGGTTCTCTCTTTCGGAAGGATGAAATTGGCCCCCCGTCCAACAATGATGGCGTTCCCGTGTTCGCCGATCGTCGCGATGACGCGGGTCAGGTGGCGGAAATAGACGTCCGGCGAAAGATGGCGGTTCGCAAACAGGGATGTCACCATGGAATCGATCTGGGTGACGGCCTTTTCATCGAGCGTCTCCACGACCTGGGTGCTCATTCGGGTGCTCTCGGCCACGTGCTGGATGATCTGGCTTCCCATGAGATCCATCTTGAACTCGTCGGCGAGACGCCTGGCTATTTCGCTTCCCCCCGCGCCGGTCTGCCGTGAGATGGTGACGGTCATGTCCAGCTTGGGTTTTTTGACCATCCGCCATCTCTCAAGCTGGTATTCCACGACTTTGTTATCCACCTCGCTGTCCCTGATCGTCACATCTCTCGAGTAGTCCGGACAGTTGACATTGAAAAGCGCGTCTGTGGATACGATGAACCTTTTCTGGCAATGCTGGCGCCAGGCGCATATGGAGCATACACGTTTATCTGACATGGACGATTCTCCTTTCTCTCTCGTGGATCCCCTGGATCATTTCCCTTCTCACTGAACCGCTTCCTTGGCTCCCCCAAGCGCCTCAAACCCCGAGACGATGTCGAGGATTTCTTCCGTGATCACCATCTGACGCTGACGGTGAAACTGCATGAAAAGCTCCTCGAGACGTTCTTCTATATTCTTTTCCGCGCTCTGCATGGCCGCCAGCCGGCTCGCGTTTTCACTGGCCAGAGAATTGGCGAAGGCTCTGTAGATGGAGACAAAAAGATATTCCCGGATCAGGGCGCGAAACAGGTTCTCCCAATCCATGGTGAAAAGCGGAAGCGTCCGAGATTCCCATTTCCGCTGTTTCAAATCCTTGAGCCAGGCTTCTTCCACGGGCAGGATGCGAAGCGTCTTCGGCCGGTAGGTGGCGCCCGA
>CAYXFF010000025.1:15500-17660 GCA_964464185.1 uncultured Syntrophaceae bacterium
GTTGTCAGCACATTCAGCCTCCCTGTATATTTCGGACGGCCTCTTTTGCGCCGGCGCAGAGATTATCCCTGTCGGAAACGCTGAGCTTGTCGCCCGATTCAATGCGGTTGCTGAGATCGAGATGATGTTCAGCAAGGGTTTTTCTCAAGGCTGATTCCACTTCGGCCACCTTTTCAGTCGGAATGTCGTCCATGACTCCCGTCGTGACGGCCATCAGCGCGGCGATCTGGTCCGCGACGCGGATGGGTTTGTACTGAAGCTGCTTGAGAATCTCCCTGACCCGCCACCCTCTTTCAAGGACCCTGCGTGTGGCTTCATCCAGACGGGTCCCGAAGCGTGAGAAAGTCTCCAGTTCCTCGAACTGGGAATAGGCGATGCGAAGGTCGCCCGCGACGGCACGATAGGCCGGCAGCTGCGCCTTGCCGCCAACGCGGGAGACCGACTTGCCCACATCCACCGCCGGCAGAATCCCCTTTTGAAAGAGGCGGGGCGACAGATAGATCTGCCCGTCCGTGATGGAAATGAGATTGGTCGGAATGTAGGAGGAGATGTCCTGAGCCTCCGTCTCTACGATGGGGAGCGCTGTCAGCGATCCGCCCCCATGCTCTTTCCTCAGGTGGGTCGAACGTTCCAGGAGCCGGGAATGAATGTAGAAGATGTCTCCGGGAAAGGCTTCGCGTCCGGGAGGGCGGCGCAGGAGTAGAGACAGCTCGCGATACGAGCGGGCGTGATAGGTGAGATCGTCATAGACAATGAGAACGTCCCGCCCCTTGGACATGAAATATTCTCCCATGGTCGTGGCGGCATAAGGCGCAATAAACTGCAGGCCGGGGGGGTCATCAGCCGTGGCGGCAACCACGATGGTATAAGGCATGGCCTTGTGTTCCTTCAGATCGGCGATAAACTTGGCCACGTCCGAGGTCTTCTTTCCGATGGCGCAGTAGATGCAGATCACATCCTTGTCCGCCTGGTTGATGATGGTGTCCAGGGCAATGGCCGTCTTGCCCGTCATGCGGTCACCGACGATCAGTTCCCGCTGCCCGCGACCGATGGGGATCAGGGCATCAATCACCTTGATGCCCGTCTGGAGGGGAACGGTCACGGGGTCGCGGGCCATGACCGCCGGCGCCTCGCGTTCAACAGGAAGTCTTTTGACCGCCCGGATTTCACCCAGATTGTCCAGCGGGTGTCCCGTCGCGTCCACCACCCGTCCGATCAGGTCTTCTCCCACGGGGGTGTCCAGAACCCGTTCCGTCCTCCGGACCTCCGTGCCTGTCTGCACGTGCTCGCTTGGACCCAGCAGAATAACACCGATCTCGTCAGGGTCGATGTTGAAAACAAGCCCCTGCAGATTTTTGGGGAACAGGACAAGTTCCTCGGCTTTGATGTGGGGGAGGCCGCCGACGCGGACGATGCCGTAGCCGACATACTTGACGATACCGACTTCGCGCTGCTTGAGCTCCGCGTGCTGATCTGAAAGGACGGCATCCATCGTTTTGAAGGTGTCCTCAAGAAACGACTTGATCTCTTCTCGTTCCGGTGTGATGTTTGCCATAGGGTGCACCCCTTTTCAGTGAACCTGTTTTCGTTCCTGCGATTCCTCGTACAGGACGTGATAGAACTTCTCTTCCAGCGTGTCCAGATAGTCTTTCATGCTCCAGGCGATTTTGTATCCGTTGATCCGCAGCTCGTAGCCGGACATGACGTCGTCCGATTTTTCATAGGCCACGTCGATGCCCGATCCGATGCTCTGCCGGATGATGCCGTTCAGTTTCTCCTGGGCTTCGGGAGGGATGTCGAAGGCGGACTGGATGGTGATCTTTTCACCCGCCGTCATCAGGGTCCGGATCCTGTTCCGCTCCTCCCGGTCCATGGTCTCGATGCGCTCTGTCAGGATCTGAACGATCCTCTGTTCAAGATCCATGTCGGCGAGGTCTTTCAGGACCCGCCGGGTGATGGCGTAGACCTGAGTTCCCGTCAGCCTCCGGAGTTCCTGAAAGAAGTTCTCTCTTTCCGACCGGAGGGTTTCGGTCCAGCGGTTCTGAATCTCATCGACCTCCTCCCGGGCTTTATCCATGAGTTCCCTGCGGTACGCGTCGACCTCTGCCCGGGCCTTGTTTATCATTTCATCGGACGCGCTCTGGATGTCCTTCAGCTGCT
>CAYXFF010000026.1:0-10521 GCA_964464185.1 uncultured Syntrophaceae bacterium
GACCTTTCCGATGTGGGCAGGGTCAAGATGAACTACAAGCTCCACCTTGATGCTCCAACGGATCTTACGATTCTCAGGAAAGAAGACATTCTGGCCGCGGTCAAGTACCTCATCAACCTGAAAAACGGTGTGGGGGACTGCAGCGTGGACGACATCGATCACCTGGGTAACAGAAGGGTCCGGTCGGTGGGCGAACTCATTGAGAACCAGTACCGCGTCGGTCTGGTGAGAATGGAGCGGGCCGTCAAGGAGAAGATGAACATCCAGGACATTGAAACCATGATGCCCCATGATCTGGTGAATGCCAAGCCCGTTTCCGCCGTGGTGAACGAGTTCTTCGGTTCCAGCCAGCTTTCGCAGTTCATGGATCAGACGAACCCGCTTTCGGAGATCACTCACAAGAGAAGGCTGTCGGCCCTCGGTCCCGGCGGATTGACCCGCGAACGGGCGGGATTTGAAGTGCGGGATGTTCACAATACCCATTATGGCCGTATCTGCCCGGTGGAAACCCCGGAAGGACCCAACATCGGTCTGATCGTGTCTCTCAGCTCCTATGCCCGGGTCAACGACTACGGTTTCATTGAAACGCCTTACCGGGTTGTCGAAAACGGCCGCGTGCGCAGCGAGATTCGTTACCTGACCGCTATCGAGGAGGAAAAACACATCATCGCCCAGGCCAATGCAACGCTCGATTCATCGGGAAAGCTGGTGGATCCATTCGTTTATGCCAGAAAGGGCGGGGAGTTCAAGACCGTTGATCCCAAAGAGGTTCAGTTGATGGACGTCTCACCGAATCAGCTGGTCAGTGTCGCCGCGGGATTGATTCCCTTTCTGGAACACGACGACGCCAACAGGGCCCTCATGGGTTCGAACATGCAGCGGCAGGCCGTCCCGCTTCTGAGACCTGAGGTTCCGCTCGTGGGGACAGGCATGGAAGCGGTTGTGGCCCGCGACTCCGGCGCGGTCATCGTGGCCAGAAGAGCGGGAATGGTTGAGAGTGTCGATGCCTCAAGGATCGTGATCAAGTGCGACGAGACAGAGACGGACAACGGATTTGATATTGGCGTGGACATCTATAATCTGACGAAATACCAGCGCTCAAATCAGGATACCTGCTTCAATCATAAACCCATCGTCATGGTGGGAGACAGGGTCATGAAAGGCGATGTGATCGCCGACGGGCCCGCCACGAGTCAGGGCGAGCTGGCCCTGGGGCGAAACGTGATGGTCGCTTTCATGTCTTGGGGCGGATACAATTACGAAGACTCCATCCTGGTCAGCGAGCGGGTGGTCAAGGACGATATCTACACCTCCGTTCACATCGAAGAATTTGAAACCATGGCCCGCGATACCAAACTCGGCAAGGAAGAGATCACCCGTGACATCCCCAACGTGGGGGAAGAGGCACTGAAAAACCTTGATGACAGCGGGATTGTGCGAATGGGAGTGGCCGTGAAGCCCGGCGATATCCTGGTGGGGAAGATCACGCCCAAGGGTGAGACGCAGCTTTCACCGGAGGAAAAACTTCTTCGCGCCATCTTCGGCGAAAAAGCGGGAGATGTCCGTGACACTTCGCTGCGCATTCCCCCCGGGGTGGAGGGGATTGTCATCGACACGAAAATCTTTACCCGAAAGGGCGCCGAGAAGGATCGGCGGTCGCAAACCATTGAGGAGGAGGAAGCTCAGCTTCTCATGAAGGACCGGGATGACGAGATCCGCATCACTTCCGAGAGCGTGAAGGGAAAGATCGCGGATCTTCTCGAGGGAAAGATTTCAGCCACCAAGATCTCCGACCCGAAGAAAAAGAAGCTTCTCCTCAGAAAAAGCGAGGAGATAACGGCGGACGTTCTGAGCAGCATCCCCTTCATCCGCTGGCGGGAAATTTCCCTCCTGGACGATGAGGCCGTGGAGGAGAAAGTCAGGACGCTCTTTGAAAATCTGGATCGGAAGATCGATTTCATCGAAGCCTTTTTCATGGAGAAAATCGACCGGCTGAAGTCCGGCGACGAACTGCCGCCGGGGGTTATCAAGCTTGTCAAAGTCTATGTGGCGATCAAAAGGAAACTCTCGGCTGGAGACAAGATGGCTGGTCGACACGGAAACAAAGGGGTGCTCTCCAGAATCCTTCCCGAGGAAGATATGCCTTTCTTCCAGGATGGGACCCCCGTCGATATCATCCTCAATCCTCTGGGTGTTCCATCGCGTATGAACGTGGGCCAGATTCTCGAGACGCATCTGGGCTGGGCAGCCAAAGGGCTTGGCGAAAAGGTGGGCGCGCTTTATGAGAAAAGCCGGGATCCCAAAGCCGTCAAGGCGACCTTAAAGCGGTTCTATTCCAGTCCGGATTTTGACCGCTTCATCGACGGCGCCACGGACGAGGATATTCAGAGGTTCATGGGTCGGCTCAGGCAGGGCATTCCCATGGCCACGCCCGTCTTTGACGGAGCAAAGGAAAGCGAGATCAGTGACATGCTGACCAAAGCGGGCCTCCCCGTTACCGGCCAGGTCCTCCTTTTTGATGGAAGGACGGGAGAGCCTTTCGATCAGGAGATCACCGTGGGGATGATCTACATGCTGAAACTTCATCATCTGGTGGACAACAAGATTCATGCCCGGTCCATCGGGCCTTATTCTCTTGTGACGCAGCAGCCGCTGGGCGGAAAGGCCCAGTTCGGCGGCCAGAGGCTTGGAGAAATGGAGGTCTGGGCCATGGAGGCCTATGGAGCTGCTTACGCTCTTCAGGAATTCCTCACCGTCAAGTCCGATGATGTGGTCGGAAGGACCCGGATCTACGAAGCCATTGTGAAGGGAGAACACACGCTGGAACCCGGGCTTCCAGAATCGTTCAATGTGCTCATGAAAGAACTGCAAAGCCTGGGCCTTGATGTGGAACTGGTCGAGAAAGAGTAAAAAAGTGGTGTTACGCGGTGAGTGGTCCAAGATCACATCAAACTGCTAAAACATAGGAGATAAAGAGTGGAAGACATATTCAGTTTTTTTGAAAAACCAAAGGATCCCATCCGGTTTAATGCGATCAAAATATCGCTGGCCAATCCTGAGAAGATTCTCTCCTGGTCTCACGGGGAGGTAAAGAAGCCGGAAACGATCAATTACAGAACCTTCAAGCCGGAAAGAGACGGTCTTTTCTGCGCCAAGATTTTCGGTCCCGTCAAGGATTACGAGTGCCTCTGCGGACGATATAAACGGATGAAACACCGGGGCGTGATCTGTGAAAAATGCGGAGTGGAAGTGATCCAGTCGAAGGTTCGGCGGGAGAGGATGGGACATATCTCTCTGGCGGCGCCGGTCGCCCATATCTGGTTTCTGAAAAGTCTTCCCAGCCGGATCGGAAGCATTCTTGATCTCACCCTGAAGGAATTGGAGAAAGTGCTTTACTTTGAGCACTGGATTGTCCTGGATCCCAAAAACACACCGCTTAAAAAAATGGAACTCCTCTCCGAGGAGCGATACGCGGAGTTGAGGGAACTTTACGGAGCCGATGCCTTTGAGGCGGGAATAGGGGCCGAAGCGGTGAGAACGCTCATGGAAGAGGTGGATCTCGACAACCTTGTCGCAGAACTCAGGGCGGATCTGAAAGAGACCTCCTCCGATACGAAAAAGAAAAAACTGGCCAAGAGACTCAAGGTCCTAGAGGCCCTGAAAAAATCGGGAAATCGACCGGAGTGGATGATCCTCAAGGTTCTGCCAGTGATTCCGCCGGACCTGAGGCCCTTGGTCCCACTCGATGGCGGACGTTTCGCCACATCGGACCTCAATGACCTTTACAGGCGGGTGATTAACCGCAACAACCGGCTGAAACGGCTGCAGGAGCTCAATGCGCCGGAGATCATCATTCGAAATGAAAAGAGAATGCTTCAGGAAGCGGTAGATGTCCTCTTCGACAATGGGAGAAGGGGGAAGGCGATCACAGGTTCAAACAAGAGACCGCTCCGTTCCCTTTCGGATATGCTCAAGGGAAAGCAGGGCCGGTTCAGGCAGAATCTCCTGGGAAAACGGGTGGATTATTCAGGACGCTCCGTCATCACCGTGGGTCCCGACCTAAGGCTTCACCAGTGCGGTCTCCCGAAGAAGATGGCCTTGGAGCTTTTCAAGCCCTTCATCTATAACCGGTTGGAAGAAAAAGGGTTTGTGACGACCGTGAAGAGCGCGAAAAAAATGGTGGAGCGGGAAGACCCGGCGGTCTGGGACGCCCTGGATGAGGTGGTCCGCGAATACCCGGTCATGCTCAACCGCGCGCCCACGCTTCACAGGCTGGGTATCCAGGCCTTTGAGCCCGTACTCGTGGAAGGAAAGGCCATCCAGCTTCACCCGCTGGTCTGCACGGCCTTCAACGCCGACTTTGACGGCGATCAGATGGCGGTTCATATTCCGCTTTCCATCGAAGCCCAGATCGAGGCCCGGGTCCTCATGATGTCGACGAATAACATCCTCTCGCCGGCTCACGGGAAACCCATTATCGTCCCCAGCCAGGATATCGTTCTCGGCATCTACTACATGACGAGATCACGGCCCTTTGCCAGGGGGGAAGGAATGAAGTTCTCAGACCCCGGGGAAGTCCGGCAGGCTTATGATGCCGAAGTTGTGGAACTCCATACCAAGATCCATGTTCGCATGAATGGTCAGTTGAAGGAGACCACCGTCGGCCGCGTCCTCCTCTATGAAATCATCCCGGAGGAGATTCCCTTCGATATCATCAACAAGGTCATGAACAAGAAGGAGCTGGCGAGCCTCATCGATTACTGCTACCGTTCCTGCGGCGATAAGACTACGGTTCTCCTCTCGGACCGGCTGAAAGATCTTGGATTCAAATTTGCCACGAAATCAGGACTTTCCATCTCCATTAACGACATGGTCATCCCGGATACAAAAAGGGAGATCGTCACGCAGGCAGACAAGGACGTTCTTGAAATTCAGAAGCAGTATATGGACGGCCTCATCACCGACGGCGAACGTTACAACAAGGTCATTGATATCTGGGCGCAGGCCACGGAGAAGGTGGCCAACGAAATGCTCAAGGACATCGGGACGGAGGAAGTGACGGGTGAAGACGGTGAAAAGAGGCGAACTGAAAGTTTCAACCCCATTTACATGATGGCCGATTCGGGTGCCAGGGGAAGCGCCGCTCAGATCCGGCAGCTCGCGGGCATGAGAGGCCTCATGGCCAAACCGTCGGGCGAGATCATCGAAACCCCGATCACGGCGAATTTCCGGGAGGGGCTGACGGTTCTTCAGTACTTCATCTCGACCCATGGCGCACGCAAGGGCCTTGCCGATACCGCCTTGAAGACGGCCAATTCCGGCTACCTCACGAGACGGCTTGTGGACGTGGCCCAGGATTGCATTATCACGGAGGACGACTGCGGGACCTTTGACGGCATTGAGGTGTCAGCCCTCATGGAGGGGGGCGAGATCATCGAAACGGCCGGGGAACGTGTTCTGGGGCGGGTTGTCCTGGAAGACATAAAGGATCCCTTCACCGGGGAAGTCCTGGTCCGGGCGAACCATGAGATCGACGAAACGCTTGTGGAGAGAATCGACCGGGCCGGCATCGAAAAGATAAAAATCCGGTCCGTCCTCTCCTGCCGGTCCAGAAACGGCATCTGCGCCAAGTGTTACGGAAGGGACCTGGCTCACGGCCACCTGGTCAATATCGGCGAGGCGGTGGGGATCATCGCCGCCCAGTCCATCGGTGAACCGGGTACCCAGCTGACCATGCGGACGTTCCACATCGGCGGAACGGCGAAGTTTGAGGAGCATTCCACCCTGGAATCCAGACATGACGGCACCGTTCGCTTCGTGAATCTTGTTTTGGTCAAGGGCCGGGACAGGACCCTCGTGGTCATGAACCGGAGCGGAGAGGTTCATGTGCTTGACGAAGAGGGACGAAGCCGGGGGAAATATCCCGTTCCTTACGGGGCGCACCTGAGGGTGGTGGAAAAACAGAAAATAAAGAAGGGGGAACGCGTCGCGGAATGGGATCCCTTCTCCATTCCCATCCTTTCGGAGGTGGACGGAACCATAAAATTCGGGGACATCATCGAAGGCAAGACGATGCAGGAGCAGGTCGATGAGGTTACGGGTCTTTCACGAAAGGTGGTCGTGGAAACCATGGACACCGATTTCCGCCCCCGGGTTTCCATCAAGGACAAGGAAGGGAGAACATCCCGTGTCTCCGGTACGAACGCCATGGCAAGATATCTCCTTTCGGTGGGAACAAATATCGTGGCGTCTGAAGGGGATCGTGTCAGCGCGGGCGACATCATTGCGAAGATTCCCCGGGAAACAACCAAGACGAAGGACATCACGGGAGGACTTCCCAGAGTGGCGGAGCTCTTTGAGGCGAGAAAACCCAAGGAATATGCTGTCATCTCTGAGATAGATGGAACGGTTGCCTACGGCAAGGACGTGAAGGGTAAAAGGAAGATCGTCGTCACGCCCGACGTGGGTGAGGAAAAGGAATATCTCATCCCCAAGGGGAAGCACGTGAGTGTCCAGGAAGGCGACAGGGTTATCGCCGGCCAGGCTCTCATGGATGGGGCGAGCAATCCCCACGATATCCTGACGATAAAGGGGGAGAAGGAGCTTTCCAAGTATCTCGTGGATGAGGTTCAGGAGGTTTACCGGCTCCAGGGCGTTAAAATAAACGATAAGCATATCGAAATCATCGTCAGGCAGATGCTGCGGAGAATCAAGGTGATAGACTCCGGCGATACCACCTTCCTCGCCGATGAGCAGGTGGAGCGCTCCATTTTTAAGGAAGAAAATGACAGGGTCATAGACCGCGGCGGGAAACCCGCTGTCGGGGAACCCGTGCTGCTGGGCATCACCAAGGCCTCCCTGAGCACCCAGAGCTTCATCTCGGCGGCCTCCTTCCAGGAGACAACGAGGGTTCTGACAGAGGCGAGCCTTTCAGGGAAAGTCGATCACTTGAGGGGTCTCAAGGAAAACGTGATCATGGGACGTCTCATACCGGCGGGCACAGGGCTCCCCATGTACAAAAAGGTGGGCATCATCGTGGACGATGATGAACGCAAAACGGCGGGAGAACCTCAGATAGAAGAGAAAACAGGCGAGAAAAGTCTTGACATAGAAGCTGCGAACTGATAGTCAATCTTGCTTTTCGTACCCCCTGAAAAAGGGCGGTTTAAAATCAGGTTCCGGAGGAGTAATGCCCACAATCAATCAGTTGATCCGCAAGGGAAGAGCAAAGATTCAGAGGAAGTCCACAACCCCGGCGCTTTCCGGATCACCCCAGAGAAGAGGCGTCTGCGTGCGCGTGTATACGACGACCCCGAAGAAACCCAATTCCGCCTTGAGAAAAGTGGCGAGGGTGCGCCTGACAAGCGGCTATGAGGTGACGGCCTATATTCCGGGAATTGGCCATAACCTTCAGGAACATTCCGTTGTCCTCGTAAGGGGCGGCAGGGTGAAGGACCTTCCCGGTGTCCGGTATCATATTGTTCGGGGAACACTGGATACCCTCGGGGTTCAGGACAGGAAACAGGGACGGTCAAAGTACGGGTCCAAGAGGACGAGCTAAACGGGGACAGGATAGATGCCGAGAAGAAGAGTCGTAGAACGAAGAGAATTGCATCCGGATCAGAAATACAATAACCGCCTGGTGGCGAGATTTATCAACAATCTCTTCACGAGGGGCAAGAAATGCACAGCCGAATCCATTCTTTATGGGGCCTTTGACATTATAGAAAAGAAAACGAAGGAAGTGCCGGTGGGTGTGTTTGAAAAGGCTGTCGATAACGTGAAACCTGTCATTGAAGTAAAGTCGCGCAGGGTCGGGGGCTCGACCTATCAGGTTCCCACGGAGATCATGCCGGAACGAAGGGTCGCTCTCGGGATCAAGTGGATCATCGGCCACGCGAGGAAACGCACCGAAAAGACGATGAAGGAAAAGCTGGCCGCCGAGCTGATCGATGCCTATAACAACAGAGGGGCTTCCGTGAAGAAGAAAGAGGATGTCCACAAGATGGCCGAGGCGAACAGGGCCTTTGCCCACTACCGGTTTTAGTCCGGCTTTCTATTGAGAGCCCTGGTGAATCCCATTGGCAAGAATTGTTCCTTTACATAATATTCGCAATATCGGCATCATGGCCCATATCGATGCCGGCAAGACGACGACGACGGAGAGAATCCTGTATTACACCAAGGTTTCCTATCGCATGGGAGAAGTTCATGACGGGACGGCTGTCATGGACTGGATGGAACAGGAACAGGAAAGAGGAATCACCATCACCTCCGCCGCCACGACATGCATCTGGAAAAATAACCGGATCAACATCATTGACACGCCGGGCCATGTGGATTTCACCATCGAAGTGGAGAGGTCCCTGAGAGTTCTGGACGGCGCCGTTGCCCTCTTCTGCGCTGTAGGAGGCGTGGAGCCTCAGTCGGAAACAGTCTGGCGTCAGGCAGACCGATACCGGGTTCCAAGAATCGCCTTTGTCAACAAGATGGACCGGGTCGGCTCGGACTTCGAGAGGGTTCTTTTGGGAATCCGGGAGCGATTGGGCGCGAATCCTGTCCCTGTTCAGATCCCCATAGGGAAGGAAGAGAATTTCAGGGGGACCATTGATCTTGTGCGCATGAAGGCAATCACCTTCGACAAGGAATCCCTGGGCGCCGATTACGCGGTTGGTAATATTCCACCGGAGTTCATGGAAACCGCTCTGGAGGAAAGAGAAAAACTCATCGAAACCCTCGCCGATTACGACGAGGAATTGATGAAGAAGTATTTAAACGAAGAGGCTCTTTCAGAAGAAGAAATAGTGAGAGTGATCCGAAAAGCGACGCTGGCCCTGCGGGTCACCCCGGTGCTCTGCGGTTCCGCTTTCAAGAACAAGGGGATTCAGCCGCTCCTGGATGCGGTCATTGATTTCCTGCCCGCCCCCTCGGACATGCCGCCCGTGACGGGAAAAGGCCCGGGGAGCGAGGCGGAGGAGAGGTCCCCGAACGACGAGGAACCCTTTTCCGCCTTGGCGTTCAAGATCATGAATGATCCCTTTGTCGGACAGCTGACCTACTTCAGGGTCTATTCAGGGGTTTTGAAGGCGGGTTCGTATATTTACAACGCCTCGAAAGACAAGAGGGAACGGATCGGCCGGCTGCTCAAGATGCATGCCGACAAGCGAGAGGATATCGATGAGGTGCGGACCGGTGATATCGCGGCTGCCGTGGGGTTGAATGCGACAACGACAGGGGATACGCTCTGCGATAAGGATCGCGCCCTCAAGCTGGAAACGCTTGATTTTCCGGAGCCCGTCATCGCCATCGCCATAGAGCCAAAGACGAAGGCCGATGAAGAAAAACTCGACGTGGCCCTTGGAAAGATCGCGAAAGAGGATCCCTCCTTCAGGGTCAGGGTCGACCGGGAGACAGGACAGAAGCTCATATCGGGGATGGGGGAGCTTCACCTTGAGATCATCGTGGACCGGCTTTCCAGGGAATTCGGTCTGGGTGCCAATATCGGAACGCCTCAGGTGGCTTATAAAGAGACCGTCCGCAAGAGTGTCCGCTCGGAGGGTAAATACGTCAAGCAGTCCGGTGGCCGCGGACAGTACGGCCATGTATGGCTGGAAGTCGGGCCGAACGAACAGGGACGGGGTTTTGAGTTCAAAAACAAAATCGTCGGCGGCGTCGTGCCCAGGGAATTCATACCGGCCGTGGAAAAGGGAGTTCAGGAAGCTCTGGAGGAAGGTGTGCTTGCGGGATTTCCCGTCGTCGACGTGGTGGTCAGCCTGGTGGACGGATCTTATCATGATGTCGATTCCTCGGAGCTGGCCTTCAAAGTGGCGGGTTCCATGGGCTTTAAAAGCGGTGCCCGGCGCGCCCACCCGGTTCTCCTGGAGCCCATCATGTCCGTGGAGGTCCTTGTTCCAAAAGAATACATGGGGGACGTGATAGGCACCCTCAGCTCCAGGCGGGGCAAGATCGTGAGCATTGAATCAAGGCCCGGCTCGGAAGCCATCAACGCAGAGGTGCCGCTGGCTGAAATGTTCGGCTATGCCACGGACCTCCGGTCGAGAACCCAGGGCAGAGCGGCCTATACGATGCAGTTTCTGAATTACAATGCCGTGTCGGAGGATCTGGCGAAGGATGTTGTTGAAAACAAGAGTCGAAAGGGCATGAAATAACGGATAATAAAAAGATCAACCATGTTTAACTGAAGGAGGTAATGGAGATGGCTAAGAAAAAATTTGAAAGGACGAAGCCACACGTCAACATCGGGACGATCGGACACGTGGATCACGGCAAGACGACGCTGACCTCTGCTATCACGAAGCATCTGGCCAAGAAAGGGTTGGCGAACTTCATGGCCTTTGATCAGATAGACAATGCCCCTGAGGAAAAAGAGAGAGGCGTTACGATCAACATCGCCCACGTGGAGTACGAAACAACCAAGCGGCATTACGCCCATGTCGATTGCCCGGGGCATTCCGACTATATCAAAAACATGATCTCTGGCGCCGCCCACATGGACGGAGC
>CAYXFF010000026.1:10621-17604 GCA_964464185.1 uncultured Syntrophaceae bacterium
TGGGAATTGATGGACGCCGTTGACGGCTACATCCCGGAGCCGCTTCGCGATCTGGACAAACCCTTCCTGATGCCCATCGGCGACGTCTTCTCCATCTCCGGCCGTGGCACCGTGGTCACAGGCAGGGTGGACCGAGGAATCGTCAGAACAGGCGAGGAAGTTGAAATCGTCGGAATCAGACCCACCTTCAAGACGGTCTGCACGGGTGTTGAAATGTTCCGTAAGACCCTGGATGAAGGCCGGGCCGGCGATGACATCGGGGTCCTTTTGAGAGGCACGAAACGTGAAGAAGTAGAAAGAGGCCAGGTCGTGGCGAAACCGGGTTCCATTACCCCTCACACGAAGTTCAAGGCCCAGGTTTACGTCCTCACGAAAGAGGAGGGCGGCAGGCATACCCCCTTCTTCAGCGGATACCGTCCCCAGTTCTATTTTCGGACGACCGACGTGACGGGCGTTTCGACTCTGCCCGAGGGCGTGGAGATGGTGATGCCCGGCGATAACGTGGAACTCGATGTCGACCTGATCACCCCCATTGCCATGGAGGATCAGCTCCGCTTCGCCATCCGTGAAGGGGGAAAGACGGTCGGGGCCGGTGTGGTCAGCAAGATCATCGAATAATTGAAGGATTTGGTTAAAAAGTGATGGAAAATCAGAAGATCAGAATCAGGCTGAAGGCTTACGACTACAAACTGCTCGACCGCTCCGCTGAGGACATCGTCGATACGGCAAAGCGAACCGGTGCGCGAGTTGCCGGTCCAATCCCGCTTCCGACGGAGATCAACCGGTATTGCGTCAACCGGTCGCCTCATGTGGACAAGAAATCGAGAGAGCAATTTGAGATCCGGACGCACAAGCGGTTGATCGATATTATTGAACCCACTCAATCCACGGTCGATGCGCTAATGAAACTGGACCTGTCGGCCGGCGTTGATGTGGAGATCAAGCTGTAAGTTGAATCCGGGAGATGGTTTTTCAAAATCCATCTCCTGTTTTTTCGTGAATATAACGCTGAAACTGTGGATGCTATGGAAAAGGGATTGATCGGACGAAAATTGGGAATGACACAGGTGTTTTCCGATGAGGGTGCTGCCATACCGGTGACGGTCATCGAGGCGGGCCCCTGCGTGGTGATACAGAAGAAGACCCGGGAGACGGACGGATACGATGCTGTTCAGCTCGGCTTTGGCCGTAAAAAGCTCAAAAGGGTGACGAAACCCATCCAGGGCCACTTCAAAAAGGCGGATAAAGGATTCTTCCGTCTTCTCCGTGAATTCAGAATGGATAACACTGAGAAATACGAAGTGGGCAGTGAACTGAACGTGGATATCTTTGCCGTGGGCGATTACGTCGATATCGTGGGAACAAGCAAGGGAAGAGGTTTTGCTGGAGTCGTGAAGAGGCACGGGTTCAAGGGCGGCAGAGCCACGCATGGCTCCATGTTTCATCGAGCCCCGGGGTCCATAGGCGCGAGCGCTGACCCTTCCAGAGTTCTAAAGGGGACCAAGCTTCCGGGGCATATGGGAGACAGGCGCGTGACCGTGCAGAACCTCGTGGTGTTTAGTGTTCGTCCTGAGAGGAATCTGATTCTGGTCAAAGGGTCCGTTCCGGGGAGCATGAACGGATTTGTCCTGATCAAGAACGCAGTCAAAAAATCTTAATCGGATGTGTGGAGAAGTCAATGCTGGTTTTGGGCGTGTTCGATATTGAAAAAAATAAGGTCTCGGAAATCGAGTTGAGCGATTCTGTTTTTGGAGCCGAAATCCGCGAGGATCTCCTTCATGATGTGGTGAGGATGCAGATGGCAGCCCGAAGGAGCGGAACCGCGTCAACGAAAGAACGGAGCGATATACGCGGCGGCGGCAGAAAACCCTTTCGCCAAAAGGGAACGGGAAGGGCGCGCGCCGGCACGACCCGGTCTCCAATCTGGAGAGGGGGCGGCACCACGTTCGGTCCTCATCCAAGGGATTATTCCTTCAGCCTGAACAGGAAAGTGCGGAAAGCGGCGCTCTGCTCGGCTCTGAGTATGAAGGTGAAGGGAGAGAAAATCCTTATCTTAAAAGACTTCCCCATGAACGAAATCAAAACGAAGGCCTTCAAGGCTGTCCTCGACAGATTTGGGGTGGAGAGCGCACTTTTTGTCCTCGACAAGGAGAATCCTGCCCTGGAGAAGTCTTCGAGAAATTTAAAGGACGTAAAAATGATGAGATCAGAGGGCATCAATGTCTACGACCTCTTAATGTATGACACCCTTGTCCTTATGGAACCCTCTGTAAAGATGATCGAGGGGGCATTGTTATCGTAATGGATCTGTATTCTGTCATCAAGAAACCGCTTATCACGGAAAAGAGCACCATCGCCAGAGACGATGCGAACAAATATGTTTTTGAGGTGGACCGCAGGGCCAATAAGATTGAAATCGAGAAGGCCGTGGAAAAACTCTTTAAGGTGAAGGTCATGAATGTTCGGACCATGAACATGGAAGGAAAGAAGAAGAGGGTGGGGAAGGTCATGGGCAGGAAAAGCGACTGGAAAAAAGCCGTCGTGACCCTTGCTCCCGGTCAGAGCATTGAAGTCTTCGAGAAAGTTTAGGATAGAGGATTAAGGAAATGGCAATCAAGACATACAAGCCCACATCTCCAGGCAGGCGGGCTCAGACGTGTTCCACATTTGAAGAGGTCACCGCCTCCACGCCGGAAAAAAGCCTCCTGCGGCCGTTGAAAAAAACGGGGGGGAGAAACTCCTATGGCCGGATCACGAGCCGTCACATTGGTGGACGACATAAGAGAAAATTCAGAGCCATTGACTTCCGGAGGGACAAACTGGACGTGCCTGCGAAGGTGGCCACGATTGAATACGACCCCAACCGCTCCTCACGGATCGCCCTTCTTCACTATCTTGACGGGGAGAAGAGGTACATCCTGGCACCCTTGGGCCTCGGTGTGGGGGATACGGTTGTGAGCAGTGACCGGGCCGACATGAAGCCCGGCAACACCCTGCCCCTCAGAAACATTCCCATGGGTTCCCTGATCCACAATGTGGAACTCAAGATCGGAAAAGGCGGGCAGATGATCCGGAGCGCCGGTTCTTACGGCCAACTCATGGCCAAGGAAGGGGAATACGCCCAGATCCGCATGCCCTCGGGAGAGGTCCGGAAAGTTCTTCTGGATTGCAAGGCCACCATAGGGCAGGTGGGAAACATCGACCATGAGAATATCAGTGTCGGTAAGGCCGGCCGGACGAGATGGCTGGGCAGAAGGCCAAAGGTGCGCGGTGTGGCCATGAATCCCGTGGATCACCCGATGGGAGGGGGAGAGGGAAAGACGTCCGGCGGGAGGCACCCCTGCACACCATGGGGTGTCCCGACCAAGGGGCATAAAACAAGAAAGAACAAGGTTTCCGATAAGTATATCGTTAAGAAGAGAGGTTAGAAGTGGCGCGTTCAATCAAGAAGGGCCCGTATGTTGAAGAGAGTCTTTTGAGGAAAGTCAGAAGAGTGCAGTCTTCCGGAGACAAGGGTGTGATCAAGACATGGTCTCGCCGCTCGACGGTCACGCCGGAATTGATCGGGCTGACCTTCGCGGTACACAACGGGAAAAAATTTATTCCCGTTTTTATAACAGAAAACATGGTGGGCCACAAGTTGGGAGAATTCGCGCCGACCAGGACGTTTTACAGTCACTCTGGTGACAGGAAGTCCAAGCTGCGCAAGTAATCATAACATGGATAGGAAATTCGGCACCCGGGGTTCAGGAAAGATATGGAAGCAAAAGCCGTAGCTAAATATGTTCGCATTTCGCCACAGAAGGCAAGACTTGTGGTGGATCTGGTGAGGGGTAAGAAGGTGGAAGACGCTCGGAAGACGCTTCTTTTTACGAGAAAGGTCGCTGCGGGCATCGTGGGGAAGGTTCTGAAATCGGCCCTTGCCAATGCCGCGCAGAATCCGAACATCGACGAGAAGATTTTATACGTCAAGGAGATTTTCGTTGATCAGGGTCCTTCGCTCAAGCGATTCAGGGCCAGGGCTCAGGGGCGGGCAGCCGGTATCAAGAAGAGAACGAGCCATATCACCGTCATACTGGATGAACAATAGCAAATAAGGAGGACATCGTTTGGGCCAGAAGGTACATCCTATCGGTTTCAGGTTGGGCGGAATAAAGAAATGGGGGTCCCAGTGGTTCTCAGAGAAGAACTATAGCCAGCTCCTGCACGAGGATCTTAAGGTCAGGACATTTCTCAAGAAGAAATTTTATCACGCGGGGATCTCCAAAATTGAGATTGAGCGGGCTGCCGACAAGGCAAAGATCAATATCTATTCCGCAAGGCCTGGAGTCATCATCGGCAAGAAGGGCGCAGAGATTGAGAAGCTCAAGAAGGAACTGGAAGACATGATGACGGGCGAAGCCATCATCAACATCCTGGAGGTCCGGAAGCCTGAAATTGACGCACAGCTCATTGCGGAGAATGTGGCCATGCAATTGGAGAGAAGGGTGACCTTCCGGCGGGCCATGAAAAAGTGCGTCACCTCCGCCATGAAGTTCGGTGCCAAGGGGATACGGGTGACGAGTTCGGGAAGGCTCGGAAACGCAGAAATGGCTCGGACGGAGTGGTACCGTGAAGGAAGGGTTCCGCTTCACACGTTGCGGGCAGACATCGACTACGGTTTTGCCGAAGCCCACACCAATTATGGACTCATTGGAATCAAGGTCCTGGTCTTTCACGGCGAAGTGTTGCCGGACAAAAAAGAAGCGGGTGCCCAGGCCTAGCCGTGAGCCAATTTTTACGCAGGACGGGAGTTTTTGAATCATGTTAATGCCGAAAAGGGTAAAATACAGAAAGCTGCAGAAAGGGAACATGAGCGGTGTAGCGACCCGGGGCAGCCGGGTGGACTTCGGGGAATTCGGCCTTCAGGCCACGGAGTGCGGGTGGCTTACGTCGCGGCAGATCGAGGCGGCCCGTATCGCCATGACACGCCATGTGAAGCGCGGAGGCAAGATCTGGATCAGGATATTCCCCCATAAATCCATTACCAAGAAGCCTGCTGAAACCCGTATGGGAAAAGGGAAAGGATCACCTGAGGGGTGGGTGGCCGTTATAAAACCGGGCACGGTTCTCTATGAAATGGCCGGGGTCTCCAAGGATGTGGCGCGGGAAGCCTTCAGACTGGCGTCTCACAAACTTCCCCTTGCCACGAAGTTTACCACGAGGGAGATTTTCGATGAAGATTAGTGAAATCAGAGATCTCAGTCAGGAAGAGCTGAAACAGAAGGAAAGAAATCTTGTTGATGAACTCTTCAAGCTTCGATTCAGGCATGAAACCGGCCAGATTGAATCCACGGCCGTGCTCAGGACCATCCGAAGAGATATCGCACGAATAAAAACCGTTCTCAGGGAAAAGGAGCTTCGAGGGTAGAACTATGGGTGAACGCGGCAACAGAAGAGAGATGCAGGGCGTGGTCGTGAGCGACAAAATGGATAAGACAGTCACCGTGAGAGTGGAAAGGGTCGTGAAGGACTCCACGTTTCAAAAATACATGAAAAGGCATGTGAAATACAAGGCCCACGATGAGAAGGATGAATGCGCAGTAGGCGACAAGGTTTTGATCGTTGAATCCCGTCCCCTGAGCAAAGAGAAGAGATGGCGGGTTCGAACCATTCTGGAAAAGGCAAAATGATACCGGGTTGTGAGAGTGATCTTACGTGATCCGGACGGGGTGAGTTATGATTCAGATGCAGACCATATTAAACGTGGCAGATAATTCGGGGGCCAAAAAGGTCTTTTGCGTGAAGGTTCTCGGTGGCTCGAAGAAGAAATATGCGACGGTGGGAGATGTCATTGTGGTTTCGGTCAAAGAAGCCATTCCCAATTCCAAGGTCAAGAAGGGGGATGTCATGAAGGCCGTTGTGGTCAGAACGGCGAAAGAGGTCAGGCGTCCTGATGGAACTTTTTTGAAATTTGACGATAATTCAGCCGTGCTCATTAATAACCAGATGGAACCCGTGGGAACGCGAATATTCGGCCCCGTTGCCCGGGAACTGAGAGCCAGGCAATTCATGAGAATCGTATCTCTGGCGCCCGAGGTCATATAGAGAGGATTTGGAAATGCTTGAAAGACGTCTTAAAAAAGGTGACACGGTGAAGGTGATAGCCGGCAAGGAGAAGGGAAAGACCGGCAAGATCATGAAAATCATCAGCAAGAAAGACCGCGTGACGGTGGAGAAACTTAATCTCATCAAGAAGCATCAAAAACCCGATGCAAAAGGGAAAGGGGGCATTCTTGAGAAGGAAGGGTCCCTGCACATCAGCAATGTGATGTTTCTCTGCGGGAAATGCAACAGCGCTGTCAAGATCGGGTACCGGGCTCTGGAGGATGGAAAGAAAGTGCGTATCTGCAAGAAGTGCAATGAGCTATTAGACGAATAGGCCGAGGTATTTTCATGGCGAGACTGAAGACATATTATGAAAAGGAAGTGGTTCCTGCTCTGGTGAAGGAATTCAAGTATAAAAATCGGATGGAGGTTCCCCGGATAGAGAAGATCGTGGTGAACATGGGACTCGGCGATGCCATTCAGAACATCAAAATCCTCGATAGCGCCGTCCAGGAGCTGGCCATGATCGTCGGCCAGAAACCCGTCGTGACAAAAGCAAAAAAGTCCATTGCCACGTTCAAACTTCGTAAGGGGATGTCCATTGGATGCATGGTGACTCTGAGGCGTGAAAGAATGTATGAATTTTTTGACCGGCTTGTGAACGTCGCCCTGCCAAGAATCAGGGACTTCCGCGGGATTTCGCCGAAATCCTTTGACGGGAGAGGAAACTTTTCCATGGGGGTGAAGGAGCAGTTTATCTTCCCCGAGATCGAGTACGACAAGATCGAGAAGGTCACGGGGATGAATATTACAGTGGTCACGACAGCCAGGTCGGACGGCGAGGCAAGAGAGCTTTTGAGGCGGATGGGAGTCCCTTTCAGGAGCTGAAATCTGGG
>CAYXFF010000027.1:0-1133 GCA_964464185.1 uncultured Syntrophaceae bacterium
GGCAGAATATTGCTGTGGAAGTGAAAGGAAACGGCCAACCTAGGATAGTCCGTTCGGCCATTTACCAACTCCTTCGGTATCGCGAAAGAAATCCCAAGGTGTACTGCGTGGTTGCTGCACCCTATATCTCTCCACAATCAGCGGAGATGTGCACCAAGGAGGGTATCGGATATATAGATCTTGCCGGTAATTGCAGGTTGACCTTTAACCGCGTGTATATAGAGCAGGAGGGAAAAGCAAACCCCTTTGCCGTAAAGCGGGACCTGCGTTCCCTTTATTCCCCCAAGGCCGAGCGGGTGCTCCGCGTACTTCTGAACAATCCGAAAAAGGCTTGGCGGGTTCAGTCCCTGGCGAAGGAGGCCATGGTAAGCCTCGGGCAGGTTTCCAACGTGAAGAGCTTGCTTGAAAACCGTGAATGGCTCATGAATACTGAAGACGGATTGGTGCTCAGCATTCCTGATCAGCTTTTGTCCGAATGGTCTGAAAACTACAGCTTCAATAGAAACTCGACCCGGAACTATTACACTTTAAAAACCGTTACAGAGATCGAGGCCGATCTGGCCGAGATCTGCAGGAAACAGAAAATTATCTGCACCTTGACCGGTTTTTCTGCGGCAGCGAGGTACGCGCCAGCTGTACGCTACCAGCGGGCAATGGCCTATGTTGGGGAAAAAGAGGACAAAGTGGCCAAGCTCCTTTCACTGAAAGAAGTTTCAAGCGGGGCCAATGTGACACTCCTCTCCCCTTATGATGAAGGCGTCATGTACGGCTATCGGCTTATCGATGGAATACAGGTGGCAATACCGGTCCAGGTATACCTTGATCTCCTATCCATGAAAGGCCGGGGCGAAGAGGCGGCTGCCATGCTGCTCACCGAGGTGATCAGAAAACAATGGTAACCCGAAGGGATTATACGGCCGAAGCGGTCCAAGCAGCCAGGTCTGTTCTGATTGAACTGATGCACCTGCTTGGCAAATACCGAGACGATATCGTCCCCTGATTGGAGGGTGGGTGCCGGAGTTGTTATTACCCCGGGAACCATACCCCCATGTAGGAAGCATGGATATCGATCTTGCTCTAAATCACTTGAAAATTCAGGATGGGTATAAGCGGATTGAAGAACTGCTCATCTC
>CAYXFF010000027.1:1233-17459 GCA_964464185.1 uncultured Syntrophaceae bacterium
CACGACCGGGTGACCATCAGGGTTGCCTCCATCGTTCCATTCTTCATCATGAAAGGGATGGCACTCGATGAGCGGCTGAAAGAAAAGGATGCCTGGGATATCTATTTCTGCATCCGGGCTTATCCCGGTGGAATTGATACCCTGGCTGAGGAATTCCGCCCTCACTTGCTTCACGGCTTGGTGCAGGAAGGTCTCGCCAAGATTGCCAAGCACTTTGCCAGCATAACGTCAATCGGTCCAAAATTCGTTGCAGATTTTGAGGCAGCGGAAGATCCTGAAGAGAGGGACCGGATTACGCGTGATGCCTTCGAACGGGTGAGTTCACTTTTGGAGAAACTGATGGATTGAAAGTGATGGGCATAAAATTGAGTGGCGTGCAAAATATCATGTTTTAAAAAGTATCATCCGAAATAAATATAGTTTAAATTAATTCCTCTCAGTCCTATGTTATATGACAGATCACAGTGAAACAAACCGAAGACTTTCACAAATTAAAGACGCAGGTTTATTTGAACGGCTCGCAATGGCTGTGTTATGACATGCCAGCTACGCGCTCTATGGAAATCTCACTCACCCGGGTATGAACCCGGATGGGAAAACTGTGAAAGCGCCAGTCGATTGTATTTCGTTTGTGTCATGTGCAGTTCCACCACACAGGGTTGCTGTCCAGCACACCATCGGTGCTGTGGGGGACCTGAGACGGAAATGGTTGCACGACCCTTTAACGATTAAGCCTCGTAAGGGAACAAAGTCTACCGCCCCTCCCGGTGATGTAATCAAAATATTTCCTCATAACTCCCATTAACGTGCATTAGTCACTGTTCAGCTCCCAATCGACGCATTAATCCCTTCAGCTGCAATCAGATCTTTCAACCTTAGCATGCGTTCATCACTGGGGGCTTTCCCTTCGGAATAAGCATATATCCGTCCCAGTTGAGTACTTTTTGACTTTCCTCCTTCATGGTAGGGCAATAAGGAAATCTTTTCGACATTGATCTTCTTCGCGAGATCCGCAACTTGGTGGATGTACTCGTCCGAATCGTTGATGCCGGCCATAACCGGCATCCGCAACCAGATTTTTTTCATATGTGCTATTCTTTTAAGGTTTTCGAGGATGAGGGCATTGTCGACGCCTGTTAAGGTCTTGTGTCTCTGTGGATCAAGATGCTTGATGTCAAAGAGAACAAGATCTACAAGATTCACCACCGGCAAAATCTTTTCCCATGAAGAGTAACCTGTTGTATCCAGTGCTGTGTGCAGTCCTTTCTTTTTACAGGCTTCCAAAAGATCTGCCACAAAATCGCTCTGCCATAAAGCCTCTCCTCCCGATATGGTTATCCCACCGCCAGAGTTTCTGTAGAAGTCCTCGTCTTTCATGACCTCTTCAACCACCTCCTGCACTGTCAAGTATGTCCCGCATCGATTCAATGAATTGTACAGGCATGCCGGAATACAACGCAGACAATGGTTACATCTGGCCCATTCAATTCTTCTGCCTTCCTTCTCCGTAATCGTGATCGCTCCTTCCGGGCAGGCATTGACGCAGGCACCGCAGCCTTTGCAGTTGATATTGCGGACGATGAGATTGGGGAAAAAATCCTGCGATTCGGGATTGGAACACCAGAGGCACTTCAGCGGGCAACCCTTCATGAAGACGGTCGTCCGTATACCCGGCCCGTCGTGGATGCTGAACCTCTGGATATTAAAAATGAGCCCTCTGCTGTTCTCTCGAGTAATCGGCATGGAAGTTTATGGTCCATTCTTGCTAATTTTAACACATCAGGGGGTGGCCTTTTTATTGGAACGGCCACACCCCCTCCGGCATTTCAAGTAATTTTCTGTTAGGACAGGTCGTGCTCCGTTCTCGCAATGATATGATCCTGGAGTCCCTTTGACAGGTCAGCAAAATATGCGCTGAAGCCTGCGACTCTCACTATGAGATCCCGGTATTTTTCGGGATATTCCTGAGCATCGATCAGCGTCTTTTTATCCACCACGTTGAACTGTATATGAGAGATCTTCTTGTCCCGCCAGGTCTTGAGATAACTCAGGAAGACCGGTTTCATATTGCCCTCGAGATATTGGGGAAGGAACTTCTGGTTTAAGAGGTGGTTGTAAGTCTGCATTGTATCAATCTTTGCGCAGGAATTTAAAACGGCCGTCGGCCCTTTCTTGTCTACGCCGGGCTGCGGCGCCAGGGTCGAATCGGCAAAGGGCTCGCCGTCCATTCTCCCGTCCGGGGTTGCCGGGGTGTCCGCCGCAAGACCGTACGTGGCCGACACGGCGCTGCCGTCGCCCCTGATGGAATAGCCGAAACGATCCTTCACGGTTTCCATGGCCGCTTCTGAGCGGTGATGCACTTCCCGGGCGATCAGGTCAGCGTAATCGTCATCGTTTCCGTATTTAGGCGCATTGAGGCATGCCTGCCGGATATCCTCACGGCCTTCCCAGTTTCTGTCCATGATTTCGATCAGCTCCGGAAGCGTCACCAGCTTGTCTTCAAAAACCACTTTCTTGATGGCTGTTATCGAATCGGCCACGTTGGTGCTTCCAATGACCATGGCAAAATCGTGAATCATGGATGGGTAGATCCACTGCTTGCATTCTTTCCCCTTCTCGATACAGCCCTCCACGATGGCAGAATAAAAGGGCTTCGGGCAATACTTGGCATAGAGGTCCCTACAGGTATTTTCAACCTGCGCCATCTTCGTTGTGAAGAATTTTACCTGTTCAACGTATGCCTCAAGAACATCCTCCCACGACTTGAAGGTGGCGGGATCGGGCGTCCTTGCACCCCTTTGTTCACCCGTCTTCGGATTCACGCCCTGATGCAGCGCCCACCACAGGCATTTCGTGAAAACAAAGTAGCCCAGCACACGCCGGGTGACGTTTTTGCCGGGAATCTCCATGTACACACAGCCCGATACGCCGTAGCCTTTTGCATCCTCCGGCGGGACGCCCCATTTCTCCAAAAGCGGTATCAGCGCCTCGTCATTAAAGAATGACGGGTAGCCGATCCCTGTCCTAATGACATCCGTTGCTGCGGATAATAATTTATCGGGAGTATTTTTGTGGACTCTCATAGCAATGCTGGGTTCGATGGTCCTCATGGTCTTTGCCGTCTCCAGAGCCAGGTAGGTCAGATCGTTTGTTACGTCGCGACCCGCTCGATCCAACCCGCCGATGGTAATGGCCTGAAGCGAAGCGACGCCGCCGTAGACCGAGGTGACCAAAGGAGAATAGACAAGGCCCAGTTCAAGAAATTTGACCCAGAGGAGTTGGAGAATTTCCAGGGCTTCTTCCCTCTTGACTCTCCCTTCTTTAATGTCTTTTTCGTAGTAAGGACCCAGGATGTAGTCGAGTCGCAGCCCGATGCCGAGGGTTGAGTATTCGAGATAGCGGATCAGGTGGATAAAGTAAAAGAATTGCACGGCCTCCATGAATGTGCGGGGCGGATTGGCGGGAATCCATTCGCAGGTATGGGCAATTTCCTCAAGCCTCTTTTTTCGTTCGGGATCTTTTTCAGCCTTCGCCATTTCCGTCGCCAGGACGGCATAGCGCTGGGAAAAGTCTATTACAGCCTTCAGAACAATAATGACGGACTGCAGAAATTCCTTCTGGTCGATGTAATCAAGGGGAATTGTTTTGTCTATCTCTTCAAGCCGTGCTTCGGCTCTCTTGATTCTCGCGCTCAGCCCTTCGCGAAGCAACCCTTCATAATCCGGGATTCCGAGTTCCGACCAGTGGGTCCAGAGATACGTCCCTTCATACTGCCAGTACTTGCCGAGGTCACCAGTAAAAGCCTCCTGTTGACGGTCGCTCATGCATTTGCCCTTCCAGTATTCGCAAATCTCCTCAAGTTCCTTTCTGCCGGTATCATCCAGGAGGGTTTTGCCGCCTTCGCTGTTGACAAGACGTTTTACCGATTTCCAGTTCATATCGATGGGATGGTAAATTCCCTCCGGTTCGGAGGTTTGATACCCCACGATACGTTCCCAGTCCCGGATGAATATACCCATGTGATTGAGGACGTGGGCCAGGGCCTTGGCCCGGCGAAGAACCATTGCCTGTCCGTCCGTTTGTTTGAATGATTCCGTCATCAGACGTGATCGCTGAATGTCAAGCTTTACTTCTGGTCGAAACAGGCCCCGCGATTTGTCGTCATCCGTGTATCCACGCTGAACGTTACGAACCGCTTTACTTACAAACTTGCTCCTGAGATCTTTTGCTGCTTCCATGGCCATCCCTCCTTTTACTATTCGCCTTGATAGGGCACATTTTCTGGATCGCATGACAGGGCCAAAAATATTCAGACCGCGGTTGTTAACGCAAGAACGATACGTAATAATCGCCTATAACAATCCGTTATATTTTGTCAAGCAAATTTTCAGATATTTTCTTAAAAAAAGGCGAATGACGGAGGGGATGGGAGACAGAGAAACTAAAGCTGGCTTGCTATTATCATTTTTTGGATCTGGCTTGTTCCCTCAAGGATCCTGAGCCCTTGTGCATCTCTCTGATACTTAGCCATAAGATGGGGCTGTATATAACCGCTTTGACCCAGGATCTGCATGCCTTCGCTTGTCGCCCTTGCCGCCGCTTCGGAGGCGAAAAGCTTGGCCATCGATGATTCTCGGGTATAGTCCATATTCAGATCCATCAGCCGACAGGCTCTCCAGACGAGCAGGCGGGCTGCATCGATCTCCGTCGCCAGCTCAGCGAGGATGAAGCTAATCCCCTGGTTTTTGATAATCGGTCGGTTCACGACGACGCGTTTTTTTGCGAAGCTTATGGCCTCTTCAAGCGCGGCCCGGGCGAGACCCACGCAGATGGCCCCGAAGAAGGCGCGGCCCCAGTCCAGAGTCTGCATCAGAAGAAGATAACCGCTCCCGGGAAGACCGATGAGGTTTGATTTCGAAACGACCACATCCTGGAAGGAGACCGTCGCCGTCGGGGTGCATCGCAGGCCCGGTTTATCGTGATAGGCGCTGATGGTGATTCCATCGGTTCCCTTCGGAATGATGAAGGCGTTTATCCCGGCGCGGCCCCGTCCTGTGTCGCTGCTCGCCCAGACGACGTAGAACGCTGCGTTTCCTGCGTTGATGATGGGAACCTTTGCGCCTTTAATGATATAGCCATTCCCCTCCTGCCTTGCAGTTGTCTTAAAAGATGCCGTATCGGAACCGCCCTTTTCTTCGGTGATGCAGCAGCTGGCAACTGCGCCCGTGGGCCTGAGAAGCAGAGGGAGAAAATTCTTTTTCTGTTCGGGAGAACCGCCGATCAGAAGAGCGGAAACAGCGTGGACAGTTGCGGCATAGATGCTCGCCAGCCCGGCACAGCCGTAACTGATCTCTTCCGTAACGAGAGAAAGCGTCAACTGATCCAGGGGCCGGCCGCCATACTCTTCCGGAATGATGAATGCGTTCAGATTCTCTTCCGCGATAATCTTGAGATAGTTCCTGTCGATGGGTCCCGGTTTGGCCGCATCCACTTTTAGCGAGAGGGGGTGCAGCTTCACTGCCCGACGGTGCAGTATCTGCTGAAGCTTCTTTTGTTCCGCTGAAAGTTCAAAGGAGATCAATTTACTTCCCTCCACTTTTCTGCCAGAGGATATAATCGAGGACCGATTTCTTTTGGGCAGGCTTAAGGTCCCGCACGGCTGCAAGGATTTCCTTCACGAACTGTTCCTTGAGCATGCGGTCGAGATCCCGATGAGACGGCTGTTCGTCTTCGGAGTCTTCCAGAAAGTAGGTGACAGGTTTACCGAGGAGTTGCCCGATGCGCTGCAGATCGGCAAGATAGAGACGCCGCTTCCCCAACTCGTAATTGGAAAGAGAAGCCTGTGTGCATCCCAGTTTCTTCGCCAGCTCTTCCTGGCTCAGACCCGCTTCTTCTCTCGCTTTCTGGAGCTTTCGCCCTATTTCTTCATAAGCTTTCATACAATCTTTTATAGCATCCAGTTCGTTATCCGGATTTGCCTCATCGATACCATATTTTTTTATAATTTGCGATATCTTGAGTATCTATGGAGACGGTATTACTTCTGTCCCGCGGCTCACACAACTCCGAGCTTTGGCAGAACTGGCAGAAGAATCTTCACCCATGGCGCACAGACTCGCAATTCCACCACGTCATAGCATGGAATGTTTCTTGTTTTGGTCGATTGTCGATGTGTGTCCCGGTGTGTGTCCTTTTTCTTGAAATCAGGGTAAAACGAGTGCACACCATTACACGGGAGGACACACAACCTTTAACGAAAACGAATATTTATAATAAAACAGGTGACTTAGATATCTTCTGAGTTCGCCTTTCACGCCGGCAGCCGGGGTTCGAATCCCCGTGGGGACGCCAATAGTTACAGGGGGTTACCGTTAAGGGAACTCCCTTTTTTTCGCCATCTTTAGGCCGAAAGCCCTGATTTAAAATCCACGTAAAAGTACTTGCAATTTCATTAAGTTACAATTAGAGGCCGCTCCCCTTTTTTATTTGGGTGTCCCTTTGGGGGTCCTTTTTTTCTGAAAGAGTCAAGCCGACTGAAAATCAGAATCAATCTTATTAAGGAATAATCATAGAAGGGACGGATTGAGATCGACGAAATCTCCTGTGGAAAGTGGCTTGCTTATTTCGGTTGAGATGGAGCCTTAGCTCCCCTGTCTGATCGAATAAATATTCATATCCCCATACCCTGTAAGGCCAGAAATATCATAGTGGAGGTTCAACATGGCCATGGCCAAGATTACGATCACCCTGGATGCCGGCATCATGAAGAAGCTCGACCGGATGGTTGGGAGGAAGGTTTTCCCCAACCAGAGCAAAGCCATCCAGGAGGCCGTTCAGCAGAAGCTATCACGGATGGACAAGAACTGTCTGGCCCGCGAGTGTGCAAAACTTGATGCCAAGTTTGAACAGGCCCTCGCTGAAGAGGGAATCCTTATAGAGTGTTCAGAATGGCCTGAATGCTGATAGGTGAATCTGGTAGGCTGGTCTGAACCCCGTTCGAGAAAAAGAAAGGCCGGATTAGCGTCTCACTCCAATACAGAAATCGATCTTTATGCCCACGATTATAAAGTTTGATCGCATTCTCATGGATCTCGGTTGACCTTTGACTAACATTCATTCTATTACTCATTTATTGCCTCTAAGACAATTTATGGATAATAGAATAAAATGACAGGAAATCATGAACGGTAATCAATAAGCATTTGTTCCTTCCTGAAAGCAATGATTTACTGATTTTGAATGGTATGCAAGATTACAAACGTTAATAGTTGAAATAATGTGGCACTGACAGGAAATCAGGCGATAAACGGAGAAAACAAACATCAACCTGTAGTGTCGGGAGAAACCGGTTTACCCAACTCGATTTTTTACGGAACTGCCTGATTAGCGGATTATCAGTTCCGAAACTAAATCTAGTATATCATTAGCAGTGTAGAAGAATATTTCATGTGCCGCGACATGCTGTTGTTTATCTGCAGCTTCTTTGAGCACAGGAACAATTTCGATGGAAGTTACATCCAACCATTGGCCGTTCATATTTATACGCACAACGACACCCTCGGCATTACGTTCGTAAGGGATGGCGTACGAGTTTAGCACTCGTGTAACGAAATTGTTCCTTTGTTTGATTATATAATCTGCTCTTTGTTGCAGCGCTCTAATTTTACCATATTCCTGAGCTTGACCTACGGGTGAACTAACAAAAAGCAAAATCAATGCAATTAAATAAATTCGTATTTTCATGAAAAACTCCTTTCCTTTATATGTTAGCCGAGCATATTTTAGTTAATTTTACCGCCACTTTTTCCCATCTGCCAGATAAAGTCTCTGCTTTTTATATTTTCCTTGTCAAGAACATCTTCCTGAAAGCGAGCGTTCGGTATTTTTAAAAAGTATGCACTACTTCAAATTGTATTCATCGTTAGTTGTTGCCATTTTTCCTATGTTTTACCAACTGGGTTTTTGCTCTTTATTACCACAAAATACCCAATCGAAAAAATCCATTGGTGTTGATTTTACATTAGGTTTTTCTGTTTTCATTTTTCGTAAAATAAAGTAGGGTTACACGAAAGTTCGGAAAATACCTACATAGGTATATTAATTGTTATACCGTTCCTTGATACTTGGTAAGACCATTAACATGACTCAGACTGAATCCAAGCTCAGCTTCAACGCGACCTGGTCGATGGCCGTTGGCGGTATGGTCGGCGGCGGTATCTTCTCGACACTCGGTGTGGTTGTCGGGATCGCTGGTGCATGGGCATGGCTCAGCTTCGCGGCCGCAGGTCTCATCGCCCTGGCCGCAGGGTATAGCTACGTGAAGCTGGCCGCCCATTACGGCGAAGGGGGCGGAGCGTTCACTTTTCTCCGCGAGATCAATGCCCAGGGGTTCGCCGGTAGCCTCTCCTGGGTTCTCATCGTCGGGTACGTGCTCACAAATGCGGTGTATGCTTTCACCTTTGGGCAGTACCTCGGGCATGTCGTGGGGCTCGGGCCCTGGTTCCCGCGTATGGCTGGCGTTGCCATCGTGGCTTTGTTTATTGGGCTAAACCTGCGGGGCGTCGGTGAGGCTGGTGGTGTCGAGGTGTTTCTTGTGTGGTTCAAACTGGTCGTGCTTGTGGGGCTGGCCGGCTGGGGGCTTGCTCAATGGGATCCCCGGATGCTCTCACGGGGTGTGCCGGACGCCGGGATAAGTGCAGCGTTGTTCGGTGCGGCGTCCGTGTTCATGGCCTACGAGGGATTCCAACTACTGACCTACGATTACAAGGACATCGACACCCCGCAGAAGACGCTGCCCCGTGCAGTGTTGTCGGCTATCGTCGTTGTAATCGTCGTCTACGTTATTGTTGCCCTTGGCACGGCAATGCTTATCGGTGCGGACCAGGTAGTGCAGCACAAGGAGGTTGCATTGGCCATCGCTGGACGGCAGGCGTTCGGAACAGTTGGTGTCGTTGTCGTCACGATCGCCGCGGCATTTTCCACCGGGTCAGCCATCAACGCTACGCTCTTTGCCACAGCACGTCTCGCGTACAGGGTGGCCGAGGATGGGGAGTTACCGGCCGCACTGGGACACAAGAACACGGCGGGCATACCGGATCGGGCTGTGATCGGGCTAGGTACGACGGCAGCGGTCCTTGCCGCTGTGGGAACGCTCTCCACCCTCGTTGAGGCCGCCAGCCTCGCATTTCTATTCACTTTTGCCGTTGTGTGCGGACTTGCTTTTCATCAGCGGGCAGGCTTGCGAATCGCAACAGGATTTGGTGCGCTGGCTGCCGCCGCTGCTTCAGTCGCCCTTATCGTTCGCTTAATTCGAACCGACCCGCTGGCGCTCGTTTTCCTCGGACTACTGGTGCTCATCGCCTTGTTTGGGCGTCCGGTGCTGCTCCACCACGTAAAGACGAAAAGCCGTCGTAGCTGACAGATATAGCTATTGCTGCACGACGCGGTATAACAAGGCGCTTCACCTGACCGCTATTCCGCTGCGCTTCATTGCCAGCCGGTTATGCGGGATGTTACTCCATTTCAATTCGTAATCTTTAATTTTGACATCTGTCCACTCTAAACACAAGGTGACAACGAGACCGCTTCTGTTCTTCCTGAAAGAGAGCGTGCAGTCTTCTTGATGGGCATCCACCCTTTCAAATGATAATCAATGAAACATTCTCTTGACTTTAGCGTTCATTGGGTACAAAAAAGGCATGTAAGGCATTGCCATATTGTTAACAAACAGTCTCAACCTTTTTTGCAATGATGATCCCTTAGAACGATTATTAAAACCCCGTCTCTGAAAAGAGGCAGGGTTTTATTTTGCTTATTTCATCAGCATTGGAACTGGTTTCCTGAACCCTACAACGCAAAGGAGGCGATGATGAAAAGGTTGTACATTTGTCTACTGGCAACGGCTGTCGTGCTTGTCTGTATGGGGTCTATCGCAGTGGCGGATTGTAATCCAACAACCTACAAGTGCAGGAGTAGTAGTGCTCCCGCTTACGAAATCGTCGGTTACTCTACACTTGGAAATTGCACATATTGGTCATGGGAAGGTCCATATTGCCAAATATGCGGCAAAAAATATAGGAAGGCGGCCGTACGCTGCAATGAGGAGCATCCCAAGAAATGTAAGGGGGCGTGCCTCGCATGCGTCCCCGATGATTTGTCGCAGGCAAGGGAAGTAGGAGGAAGATGCGTTAATACAGAAGGCACCATAGACGAATGGGCTAGGTATTGAAGTGACAAGTGAGATTGCACCAGTAACTGTGGACAGACCGTACAACAATAAAATGTCAGAACAAGGCGTTCCCGACGCACTCTCACGCTGATGCCTCAGAGGGTTTCTTTCTTCCTTCCTGAAATACACAAATCGTCAATCTCGATGGAGATGCATGACTTCAAGTCGTTATCAATGATGTTGTTTCCTCGATTGTTATGATGTGATTAGTAGATAGTTTGACGTTTGGTTTTTGAGGGGCTGTGAACAACTGATGTATGGTTGAAATAATATGGCACCGTCGGGAAATCAGGAGGAAAACGGAGAAAACCATATGAAGCTTAAAAAGTATTCCACAGGATTAGCCATAATGCTGCTATCTTGTTTCTTTGTGTCCTGCTCCTTATCTAAAGATCTCAGATTAAGCAGCTATGCTCAGAAACAGCAGATACATGAAATAATTAATATGCTCCAACCAAAACTTGACGAAGGCGATACCCTGTCTTCCTTCCAGCTTTATTTACTGTCCGCCTCTTACGCTGGAATTCGCAACTACAGCAAAGCGCTCGCCACAACAGACTTACTGCAAAAGCAGATTGATAAGGGCGATAGAACTACAATAGGCAGTTCCGATCTCACCGTTTATCCGCAGATCCTTCGCGGCTATATTTATCTGGACCAGGGGGAGCCTCAGAAGGCCATTCAGGAAGGAGACCTTGCTTATAAACTATTACATGAAGAGGGACGTGACAAAAAAAACTTTTATACATCTCAACTGATCGACATTTACGATATTCTGGGTGTTGCTCAAGCTCTATCCGGAAATAAGGCGGATGCTCAAAAAATTGCTACTTTACTGCAAAACATAAGCATCACAGACATGACCATCATGAACGGGCCCCCCAAATACAGCGCGCTGGCGCGGATTTACATGGCGTTGAAAGAATATGATAATGCCCTGGCCGCCATCAGGAATCCGGATGCGAAAGTAACCGGATTAATTACCGCATTCTACGATCAGACCTTTCAGGAGATACCCAAACTTTATATCCTATCGAAGAGTCTTTACGAAACAGGAAACATAAAAGAGGCAAAAGAAGGATATGACCAGCTTTTAGGACATCCGCAGATTGAGCAAATCGGCGGCATTTACTGGATTGTGCTGCTGGATCGGGCAAAAATTGCTTTGGCCGAAGGCCAGAAAAACGCTGCCGAAGACATGCTCAAAAAAGCAATTGACGTCATTGAAAAGCAACGATCTTCGATTAATACCGAAGCGGGACGCATCGGCTTTGTCGGAGATAAACAAGCGGCTTACGCTGAATTGACGTCTCTGCTTCTTGCTGAGGGCCGTTATGCAGAAGCATTTGCTTACGTGGAGCGCGCCAAAGCCCGCGCCCTGGTGGACTTGCTTGCTTCGCAAAAGGAAATAAACGTCCGCGGGGGACAGAGAGAGCAAATCAAGACAACGCTAGCCGCGCTTGCCAAAGCGGAAAATAACCTCACCGTGGTGGCGCAGGCTGATGATAAAGAAGGACAAAGTAAAACCCGTTCGGTTGTTTTGGCGCTGAAGAAAGACCTGCGGGAAAAAGCGCCGGAACTGGCCGCGCTGATTTCCGTGACGACTCCTGCCACGGCCGAAATTCAAAGCAGGATTAAAGACGATGAAACACTGCTGGAATATTATTGCGCGGGCAAGGAATGGTATGTTTTTATTGTAACGAATAAGACGATTGCGGCGCGGAAGCTGCCGGTAGCGGATTTGGAAAAAAACATTGATGCGCTGCGCAAGAACATTACCGCACGCAACCTACCGGGATTCAGCCAATACAGCCGGACCCTCTATCATCAAATCTTTGCTTTGGCGGCGCCCGTAATTAAAACAAGAAAACTGATTATCGTTCCACACGGACCTTTGCACTATTTGCCTTTTGCAGCCCTTTCCGACGGCAACGAATATCTGATCGACCGCTTCAGCATACGGATGCTGCCCAGCGCGAGCGTACTGGATTTCCTCAAGGAGCGGGCGAAGCAAGCGGATAGAGGCGCCCTGATTTTCGGTGATCCGAAGCTGGGCGATCCGAAATATGATTTGAAATTTGCAGAGGACGAAGCCCTGGCCATCGGCCGGATAATTCCTACGTCCAATGTTCTTTTACACAGCGAAGCATCAAAAACCAATCTGCAAAATTTGGCGAGCCAATATTCCATCATTCATCTGGCGGTCCATGGCGTATTTGATCTGGATAAGCCGCTCAATTCGGCGCTGCTGCTGGCCGCAGATAGAAATAATGATGGACTATTGAGAGCGGCTGACCTTTATAATTTATCTTTGAACGCCGATTTGGTCACTCTCAGCGCCTGTGAAACGGCTCTCGGAAAAGTGGCGACAGGCGATGATGTTGTCGGCTTTACGCGTGGCTTCCTCTATGCCGGAGCGCGCTCGTTGATATCTAGCTTGTGGCAGGTGGATGACGAGGCAACCCGCGACTTGATGGTTAATTTTTACACCAATCTATCGAAGATGAGTAAAGATGAAGCTTTGCGACAGGCTCAGCTCAAAACTAAAATAAAATACCCGCATCCCTATTACTGGGCAGCGTTTTTACTCACCGGAAGTGCGATGTAAAAGCTAAGCACTCAAAGTTCCCCCAATATGATTACATTATTAAATACCGGCTAATTGTGCAGGAGGAGAATTGGGTCACGTCTATTATGTTGTTATATCGAAGACTTCATGCAATATTTTACCCTTTTGTTAGCCCACATAGGTTGTGGATTTGGTAGGTGGCATCACTAACTGCTCTGCTTCTTCCTGAAGTCCTCAAATCATCGATCTTGACAAATACGCAGGATTTCAATCCGTAATAAACACAATTCGTGTCTGACGATAAACATCAATACTACATCTCACATTTTGTGGTCAATATTTTCTTGACAAACAAAATTTTCCTTCTCATATTCCCACTGTAAAAAAGGAAGTTCTTATAAAGAAAAGATTAGGAGGACGAGATGATCATGAACCGAATCAGAATCATCGGGATTTTCGTTCTGACGCTTACGGTTATTTCACCCGCGGCCGCTCTTGCCGACTGGAAAATTTACTACACGGGCACAATAGGAAAGCACGCTGGGTATGGGGGAAGAGGGAGTTTTGCTACTAGATCCCAATGCGATGCATATCGGAGGACTCAGTCTTTTGGCGATCAGAGTATGTCCTATTGCAGCGGGTTTGACACTCCGCAAAGTCGCCCCAGCGGGGACTATGGCTCCGCGGCACGCGAGCAAGAAAAGCAACGACAACTCCAGTTACAAAGGGCGAAGAAAGAAAAGGAGCTAGAGCTTGAACGACAGAAAAAGTTCGACGAAGAAAAGGATAAACTCCTGGGATCTCTTAAGGGAACAAATACGGGTACGCTTGGGATGAAAACCGGTACAGCGCCGAAATCTAGTTGCATTAAAGGGGATCCGCTTGTAAAGAGGGCATGTTTTTTAAACGGATCACCTTGCTGCCCACCCTATAGATGTGAAGGAAAATTTCCTAGTACATACTGTGTTCTCGAGGGAACAAGTACGGATGAGCTTGAGTTGAAGAAACCATCTAACAAAGGCAGACGCGACTCTGTTTCAATTGATCCGAAGGTTCTGAAGGAGCAAGACGAGTTTGAGAAGAATCCGTCTGCCTATGTGGAAAACCAAAAAAAACTTAATCAGCAGCGGCTTGAAAAACCAAACGAATGGTGCAGAGCACTTTCCACGTCTCTAAAGACGAAAGCCCCGCCGCTGCCATATAAGAAGTTTGATGAACTTCAGGCCGGTGATGTGTTGCTAATTGAGGGGGAGAATAAATTAATCAGTGGACCAGACCAGGTGCTATCCGGGCACAAAGCATCGATTGCTTCGCATACTGTTATCTATCTCAAGGAGATTAACGGTAAGAAAATTTTTATGGATGATCAGCCCAATGAAGGTTCACGCATTGTCCCTGAAGATTATATCTTAAATAAATATGGTCATCGTGGGGTTGAAGTTGCCAAACTTGCACAGCCTTTGAGACCAGATGAAGCGGAACAACTCTACAAAGACGCTAGGGAGATGCGTTCCAAGAACCTCAAAAAAATAGAGGCCAATAAATGGTTCGACAAGACAACCTATGGTGCGTGGGGTAAAGATAATTTAGTCTGCTCAGAAGCTGACTGGGCACTAATTAAGGCTGCCGGTCGGGAGATTCCGCAGTCTGATGATCGAATAAAGAAGGGATTGGGTATTAATTTTAGCCCTGCAGACTTTTTAAACAATGAACAATATTTCCTCGTTTCGCCAATGGCATGGCCCAAAAGGTAAATTTTGTTAAGGGGCGTACATATTTGTTCAGAAACTTGCGTTAACGGTGAAAGGGCTGAATGTTAACAAAGAAAAAAGTATATCGACGGAGAGTTAAAACATGATCAAAATGAAAACCGTGGTCATGCGCAAGTCACTAATTTTGTAGTCTGAAAAGAAAAGGAGGATAGAAAATGTATCGAAGACAGATTGGGTGTTTGATCGGCATCGTGATATTGCTAGCTTGGGTTTCTGTAACACTGGCGGGGACTGTGTCCGAGGAGGCAAGACGTTTCATGACGCGGGGGATGGCCGCCGTGGAAATGGCTAAGACACCGCAGGACTACAAACATGCTGCCCGCGAGTTTGAGCACGCAGCTGAGCTTGCACCGAACTGGCCAGACGTATACTTCAACCTTGGCTCCGTTCAGGCCAAGGCCGAAAACTACGATGAGGCTATAAGGCACTACAAACGCTATCTCGAACTTGCCCCCAATTCCCCCGACGCAGCGAAGGTCCGCGAGGAGATCTACAAACTGGAGTATAGGCAGGAGAGATTCAAGAAAGTTGCAGAATTGGCCGGCGTCTGGCGCGCCGGAAGGCTTTCGTATACCATTTCAGTAAACAACTCAGAGTTCAACGCCAAGGGCACGGAAAAGCTTTCTGGATTTGATAATGAAGTAAGGGTTATTAAAGACACGGGTTTTCCATCAGGGAAAGTGGAAAGGGTATCCAAAGGGCAAAGCCAGGTAGTATTCAAGGGGAGACTAGATGGGTTATCCATCAAGGGGATACGTCATCGCAGTTCATATATTGAGGAAACCTCGGAGTGCAGGATACCGGATGAGCAGAGTGAGTTTACGGGCACTGTCAGTGAGGATAGCAATCGCATCACTTTAAATTTTCAAAAGAGTATGTATCAGGCAGACTGTGAACTGGGACTTCTCCCAGGTCTTGGTTCCTGTACTAGTGTGCAAAAGATTGGCGAGAGTCCCAGGGAGATCGTCCTCACGAGATAGGGCGGGGGTCACATGGCAAAACCGACCCGGCCGGTTAGCCCAGGGAGAAACTGAAAAAAGGTGTTGGCCTCGTCGGGATGAAAATATCGAAAGCAGAACATCAACGAATTTGGGATGTCGTGCAGGGCATGTCGGTGGCCGAAGCGGGGATTAAGATCGGCGACCGTATCCCAAGGATAGACGGCAAAGATGCCAAGGGTTTGACCAGCCAGCAATTGGTGGTGCTTATTCGGAGGCAAGCGGGTTCCAGGGTAACCATCTAGGTGGAGCGCCAGGGTGAAACAAAACAGCTGAGCTTCACCTTGGCCAGAAAGGCCCAGTGACTGAATTAGTCGGAGGCGCCCCGATAGAGAAGACACCATGAAACGAATTCTGAATAAAAAGTAATCGACAGCTTCCAATTGGTCACAAATACAGAAAACAGAACTCGAGAACTACTATATGCATGCCCGGATCCATGCCCATGAATTCGTGCGGAAGTAATCTTCTTGCAAGAGAATCACCCGGTCGACGGGATCTATAAAAGTTTCTCGGAGATTAACCATAAGAAGGTCATCGTACTAGGAAGATATGGGTGACCCTTAGTTTTTTGATTATTTTCTTTTGAATATAAATCACAGCCATACAGATTTCTTTTGGTAATCTGCAATTTTTTTAGCAAGGGTTCAGTGTTTGTT
>CAYXFF010000028.1:0-8467 GCA_964464185.1 uncultured Syntrophaceae bacterium
GGCGAAACAACGGTCATCTGACAACCGGTTCCAGTGGCGGCGATACGCCGACCGCTGGAACCGGAACGTTATGCCATATTGCCAGACTTTCAAATGATATTCACTGATTGTCAGGTCTATAGCCACCTTCGACATTGTAGGTGGAGTCAATAATCTGCTCCTTTCCTGCTTTTAAAATCATGCCTGTGCGTTATGAAGGGCGGGGAAGGATTTCTGAATTGAAAAATGCGGAGATCTGACATAGGATGCATGGAAACGCTGAAAGACGTCCATATGCGTTGATTTTATCATTACATTCATAACGGCGAAAATGGATAAGGAGGAATGATGAAAGGAAAGCACGAGCATGAGCATTTGCATTCACACCTGCATGTTCATAAGCACAAGCACAAACACACCCACGGCACCAGGAAACATGCTCACGAGCATGAACATCGGCACTCCCATGATCACGAACATAAGGGAGATTATGAGCCCCATAAACATGAGCATCCGAGCCATGACAAAACACCGCACGAACACGGCCACACTGAAAAAGACGAGTGACACATCGGCAGGGCAGAACCTGTCATCCTGGATTTCTTTTTATTTCGAAAAACCATTGACAAGAAAACACCCCTGTGCTACAAAACTCCCGTTCGTGGCACGACAATGAGCGTTTGTATGCCGCCCATGGCGGCATCCCATGGCATGATCAGAAAAAGCTCTTTTAATCTTTATTTCTTAAACGTTCTGACAGTGGTTCGCGGCGGCGCCTGGATCAGGGAAAATACCGGCATGAACATGGAATAACCGGTATTATTTTTTTGCCCGTCAGTAGCACGATTATATTAATAATAACACGATGGAGTATTTAAATGTTTCGCATGAAACATCTGTTTCCCTTTGCATTGGTATTGCTTGGTTTCTGTACACCTTCTTTTGCAATCGATGAACCGGCTAAGCTTGAAGAAGTCGTTGTCACTGCTTCAAGATATGAAACAAAACAGAAAGATGCGCCGGCCAAGGTAACGGTTATTGACCGTAAGTCCATTGAGGAATCGGGCGCTCAGAATGTCGACGACCTTTTAAAAGATGTGGCCGGTGTCGATGTTTCGCGGCGGAGCGGATTCACATCATCATCAACGATCGTCACCATGAGAGGATTCGGCGCGAATGCGAGAGGAAGAACGCTTGTGCTGGTCGACGGGGTTCCATTGAACGAATCATACAGCGGAGAGGTCTGCTGGAATTCCGTCCCCGTCAAGAATGTGGAACGAATTGAGATTGTGCATGGTGCTGCCTCGGGCATGTATGGGCCGGGTGCCATGGGGGGGGTCATAAATATCATCACGAAGAAACCGACAAAACGTGCAAATGACGTGGATGTCGGCTACGGAAACCTGAATACGCAGTCCCTATATGCCATGCATGCGAACAGAATCAATGACTTTGGTTATCTTTTGTCGGGAACCGGATTCAAGACCAACGGGTATGTGGCTGCGGTCGCTCCAAAGTCCTACGATGTGGAGAGGTACAGGCAGGATTACAGCGGAAACGCAAAGCTTCTTTTCGACATCGGAGACCGTTATTCTTTGGGGTTAGACTACAGGCATTACTGGGAATATGTGAATGCAGGCAGGCAGTTCAATTACGGAACTAAAAGACTGAATGATCTTAATGCCAGCGCCCAAAGGCGCTTGGGCTCCATTAACTTCCAGGCAAAAGTTTATTCCCACTGGGAGGACTCTAATTGGACCTATGACAAATCGCCGAGCTATACCTCGATAGACTATATCACGACGAGCCCCAAGGGGGACTGGGGCGGAAACCTTCAATCCGATTTTCATTTGACCGGAACGCAAACCGCAGCACTGGGAGTGGACTGGCGACAGGGAAATATTGAATCCAGAGACGATTATCAGAGTACCGTCAAGACGGTGATTTCCAAAGGGAAGCAGGACCTCATCGGTTTCTATCTTCAATATGAAATAAAGCCGCTTGATCAATTGATCCTCAATGTTGGCGGGCGTTACGATTACTGGAAGAGTTACGATGGGTTCCTTTACGATACGAGTCTTACCCCGGCACAGACGGATTTTTCCGCCAGAGATGACCACGCCATAAGTCCCAAAGGGAGCATGGTTTATCATTTGACGGATGAAACGTCTTTTCGACTATCGGCAGGCAAGTCTTTTCGTACCCCTACCCTTTATGATCTCTACCGAACCTGGAAGTCCACCACAACCACGTACAGGTCAAACCCCAACCTTGACCCCGAGGAAGCCTATTCTTACGAGCTTGACGTCGATCAGGCCATAGGCCGGAAACTGAAGGCACGGCTTGCTCTCTATTACAGCGAGGTGAAGAACCTGATTTACAGCATAGATGCAGGGGCGGGGATCAAGGAAAAGAGAAATGTGGGCAGGGTCGAAATTTACGGTTATGAAGCCGAGTTGAGGTATGAGATTCTATCAAGCTGGTCCCTCTTTGGGAATTATACGTATAACTCATCCAGGATCAAAGAGTTCCCCAACAATACGTCTTTAGAGGGGAAATACCTGACCTATACCCCGAAAGACAAATACACCCTTGGAACCTCGTATCGCGACCCGAAACTCATCCATGCCGATATCAGCGTCCGGTATTTCGGGAGTGTTTATGATGATGACCTCAACACGAGGGAAGTCGGAAACGATTTCGTATGGGATTTGAGGTTGTCCAGAAAACTCGTCAAAGATCTTGAAGCTTCCTTAACCATCGAAAATATCATGGACAGGAGATACGAGGAGTACAGGGGCACCCTCGCACCTCCCAGGACCATGATGTGCAACCTCAAATGGAGTATGTGACATGAACATTCACCGCATTACCTATAATCCGAAAGAGGAATCCTGCAGCCTGTATTTCATCGGCTGCAATTTCCGCTGCACCGCCTGCTACTGGAAACAAATTTACGGCAGGGTCGATTTCAAAAAATTACGATTTCTCGCATTGGATGAAACCATCGAGATACTGAGGCCCGTTTCGCCGAAACGGGTCTGTATTATCAGCGGGGAACCCAGGGCATGCGACGAATTTGACCGATTGCCGAAAGCCCTCTTCGATGTCTTCGGCTGCGAAGTCCGGCTGATGACCAACGGCTATCTTCTCCCGTCCATCGAGGGACTCGGGCATGCCTCTGTTTCCCTCAAGGCCTTCAGCGAAGAGGTACACAAGAGATATACCGGCAGGTCCAATCGAACCACGTTTGAAAATTTTCGTTATATTCATCAAAAGGGTATTGACCTTTCTGCATCGAGCGTTCTTATACCCGACCATATCGGAAAGGATGAGATCGTGAAGATCGCCCAATTTATTGCCTCCGTCGATACGGACATACCATACCGGATTATTGGTTACATGCCTGTGGACGGCTTGTCTTTCCGCAGACCTTCTTGTGAGGAGCTGGAAGAAGCGGCGGACGCGGCCGGAAAGTATCTCCGGAAGGTCGTTTTCTCGTCGCCCCAGGAACATGACTACACGGGTATCCGCGACTTATTTACCAATCATTTGAGAAAATGATCGCGATAGAAAACCTTACGTATGCCTATGGAGAATCGAAAGAACCTGTCTTGAAAGATCTGAACCTGAGGATCGAGGACGGTACTTTTACTCTCATCGTTGGAGCCACCGGCTCGGGCAAGTCGACCTTTCTGTATTCCCTGAACGGGTTGATCCCCCATTTCTTTGGGGGTGAAATGTCAGGCCGCGTTACCGTGAACGGCCTCTCGCCCCAGGATCGGCCTCTCCGGGAAATATCAAGATACGTGGGGACGGTCTTTCAGAACCCTGACATGCAGATCTTCATGCTCAGAGTGGAAGATGAGGTGGCCTTCGGCTGTGAGAATCTCTGCCTGCCGCGGGAGGAAACCGTGAAAAGGCGGGATAACGCTCTAAAAAAGCTGGGTCTCCGGGACATCAGGGGTAAAGAGACCTTCAAGCTCTCGGGCGGGCAGAAGCAGCGGTTGATCATCAGCTCGGTGTATGCCATGGGACCGGAGGTCTATCTTTTCGATGAACCGGCGACGGATATCGATGAGGAAGGAAGAAGGGATCTTATCGCCGTATTCAAAAAATTAAAGATGGAAAAAAAAACGATTATCCTTGCAGAGCATCAATACGAAGATTTCATCCCCCTTGTGGATAAGATTTTATTCATGGAAAATGGAAGGATCATTGAAGGCGGTTTGAGAAAGTTAGAAGACCGCCACTATGTCAAGACACCTAGATCGTCACGGGAACCTGTCATCGAGATAAAAGACCTCTATTTTGAATATGAAAGGAATCGTCCCGCTCTGCAGGATGTCAACTTGACGATTCATAAAGGAGAGATCGTCGCGATTTGCGGGAACAATGGCTCAGGCAAGACAACTCTCGTGAAAATCCTCATGGGACTTCTTAAACAGCAAAAAGGCAGAAGCATCATCCTCGGCGATGTTCATCCCGATCTTGACAGCCTGGTCGGAAGAGTTGGTTTTTTGTTTCAGAACCCTGACGAGCAGCTCTTCGCAAATACGGTCGCAGAAGAAGTTGATTTTGGGCCGAGGCATCTCGGACGCATGATCAATGTGGAAAAATATCTGGAGCTGGCTGATTTTGCTTCTTTGAGAGAGCGGCATCCCCAGACACTCTCAAGGGGCCAACGGCAGATTCTGGCTGTCCTTTCGATTCTTGCAATGGAACCAGAGATCCTGATTCTGGATGAACCCACAACAGGCCTGGATCATGAGAATTGGCATCGCCTGTTCCTCGTCTTGAAAGACCAGGCTTTAATGGGAAAGACGGTCATCTTCACAACTCACAACAGGAAGGCAAGATATTTTGCAGAGCGTCTCATCTTTCTTGAGAAGGGCAGGATTGTAAGCGATGAAGTATCTGGATAGAGATACCCTGTTCCATCGTCTGGATCCCCGGACAAAAATAGGGATGAGTCTTGCCTGCGCCTGCCTCATAGTGATTCTGGAAAAGCCGATTTTCCTGGGTTTGCTATGCTCGACCCTCTTCATTTTTTTTCTGCTGCTAAGACCGTCTCCTGCTGCCGTCAAGATAACGCTCTGCGTGATGGCATCTGCCTTCACGGCAACCGTCATTTCCCAGGGGGTGTTTTATGGCTTTGAACCAAGGACGCGATGGCTGACCTTCATCTCTGAAAATTCCGGCCCGTTGGGGCACCTTACCGGCGGACTGCATCTTTACAAGGAGGGACTGCTCTATGGTGCCGTGCAATCTCTCAGGCTGTTTTCAGCGCTGCTCTTGAGCACGATCATTGTCATGACGACTTACCCGTCGGAACTGATCCTGGGTCTGAAAAGCCTCGGTGTACCCGATAAAATCGGTTTTATCGCCATGGTGAGCATCCGATTTGTCCCATCCCTTGCCGAGGAAGCGAGGAGAATTCTCACGGCTCAGAAGCTCAGAGGCCTCAAATTGAAAGGGATACGAGGTGCTTTAAATGGGTTTCGATACCTTCTGCCTCCTATGATTATCGACAACCTTCGTAACGCCAGGAGGGTTGCCCTGGCTGCTGAAGTCCGGGCTTATTCAGGGAAAAGAGTAGAGGTGAGAACCTTGCGATTCGCGGGAATCGACGTATGGGTTATCCTGATCACATTCGTGATTGTTACTCTGAGCATTTACGACAGGTTCATCGCATGAATCCATATGTTCTATCCATCGTTTTGATATTGCTGCTCGGTGCCGTCATTTTCTATCTTGGACTGAAAAACAAGCTTCTTTCAGCTTTCAGCATCCAGGAACTGGTCAATATTGCTCTTTTCTGCAGTCTTCTTTACGTGTCCATATTGCCTTTTAAGCTGGGGTTGGGTCGGATTCCTTTTATCAACTCTTTCCTTTTCTCTATCCCTTTTACAGCCACGTTATTCATCGGTATAAGGATTGTCCCCAAACTTGGAACCGTTACGCTTATCATCTTCGGGCAGAGTCTCCTGTCTCAGGTAACATTTTCCGGCGTCAACCCGCTCTGGTGGCCCTATGCGCTTCTTGCCAGTTTCATGCTGGAAGCTTATTTTCTGATTACCGGAAATTATCTCAATACTTTAATCAATGCCATGGGTGCAGGATGCTTGAGAGGCTTGGTGGTCAATCTTTATTTTTTCCTGTTTTCAGCGCCGTATCTCTGGCACAAATTTTATGCTCCCTGGTATGTATTTGTGAAAACCTCCGAAGGTATTATCGGGTCATGTATCGGCGCTGTTGTTGGATTTTATCTGAGCAAGCCGGTCATCAAGGCCTACTTGCATGGAGGGGTATGATGCATGATGCGTGGCTGAGAAAAATGACCTTAAGTCCATGCATAAGGAGGTGTGAGAATCGCGATCATGAAAGGCAGCCTTTTTTCCGGTATGTTTCTTGCTCCTTGTTATTTCATGTTTTTATTGGGCTGATCCTGATCTTCACAATACCGAGGTCGGCCTGCACTCCCGATCTGGACAACGGAGAAAATATTATTCGTGTTTCACTCGTGGGTGTTCAAGACGGTTTTCGGCAACAGACTTCTTTTCCTGGATCGTCAGAGAGCAGCAAAGCCTCTGAATCCAAAGGAGTCAAGGCTGTTGAACAGGAGAGGAGACCCGAAATCCAGAAAGTGCAGGCAGTAAACCTAAGCACTGAAAGGCTTCATGGATCTTCTGACCATACCTTTCAGAGGACAGGCTCTATTCAGTCGGCATATGGGGCAAGATTGCTGCTCGGGGGTCGGGAAGCAAAGGAGACCGTCGGTCTTGATGGCAAGAAAATAGCAGGGGCGATTCCGCGATATCGATATAACTCAAATCCCCCTTACCCCATGCTGGCAAGAGAACGGGGTTACGAAGGACTTGTCCTCGTTTCTGTGCAGGTGTTAAGCGATGGGAGTGTAGGTGAAAGGAGATTGAAAAAATCATCCGGTCATTCCATTCTGGATAAATCCGCCCTGGACTCTATCAAGGCTTGGCAATTCGAGCCGGGGAAATATAAGGGATTCCCCGTAACCATGTGGGTAGAAGTGCCGATAAAATTCGCGTTGGTCCGGGATTGAGGATATTGCGATAATAGACTGCCTTCTCTAAGATTCAAGAGATAAATCGCAACGTTGAATGTCAATATCAGGGGTCACCCTGCATCATGCGCGGGCCAATCCGGGTCAGAGCAGGCGTGTTGTGATTTAACAAATCCTCGGCACCAGCTCTCCCAAGGGCAGGTCGATTTCCCGGGAACCGCCGATGGCCGTTTTCAGGATGAGGCGGCCCTGATCCTTCCCGGCCGCCACGGTCCCGATGATGGCGGCGTTCCTGCCGTATTCGTGTCCTTTCATGATCTCAAGAACCTTTTGCGCGTCATCGGCGGGGCAGAACAGGGCGATTTTCCCCTCGCAGGCGAGGAAGAGGGGATCGAAACCGAGGATCTCGCAGACACCCCTCACGTCGTCGCGCACGGGGATATCCTGTTCACGGACAGAGATGGTCAGTCCGGATTGCTGCGCCATTTCGGCGAGGATCGCCCCCAGCCCTCCGCGGGTGGCGTCGCGCATGCAGTGAATGTTCGGACTTGTTTTCAGAATTTTCTCAACAAGACCGTTCAGAGGGGCCGAGTCGGAGAGGATGTCGGATTTGAAGCCCAGTCCTTCCCTGCGGGTCAGGATGGCGGCTCCGTGATCGCCGATGGTCCCGCTGACGAGGACGGCGTCGCCGTCGGCAATGCTCTTTACCGAGATGGAACCTTTATAATCCACAATGCCGATTCCCGACGTGTTGATAAAGAGTCGGTCCGCGGCGCCGCGGGGCACCACCTTGGTGTCTCCGGTGACAATGGAAACACCGGCCAGCGCCGCCGCCTCGGACATGGACCGGATGATTTTTTTCAGATCCTTCATGCCGAACCCTTCTTCCAGGATGAAACCCGTGCTGAGACAGAGCGGTTTTCCCCCGCAGACAGCCAGGTCGTTTACCGTGCCGTGGACGGCGAGAGAGCCGATATCTCCGCCGGGGAAAAAGATGGGATCGACGACATAGGAATCCGTGGAGAAGCAGATCTTCTTATCCCCTAGATTGAGGACGGCGCTGTCTTCGAGCCGCTCCAGGCAGGCATTCCTGAAATGGGGAAGGAACACCCCGGTTATCAAATCGTTCGACAGCCTTCCGCCGCCGCCGTGTTCCAGCAGGATTTCATCGAATTTCATTTTTCAGAAACCTCTCTTGCATATTTTGCTCTATCGATATTGCGAAAATGGACTTTCCAAGTCAGTCTTTTTAATCTGCTTATGGCTCGCTTTTCTTTATCCTTGCGCCGGCTGAGACGGCCTGGCCCAGCGAGATGCAGCCGTCATTGGTCGGGACCTGTTCGTGAAAGAAAACGTCAAAGCCGGCCTGCCGCAAATCTGCAATGCATCTTTCGAGAAGAAGCCGGTTCTGGAAGCATCCGCCGCTGAGCACGATGCGGTTGAGTCCCG
>CAYXFF010000028.1:8567-17353 GCA_964464185.1 uncultured Syntrophaceae bacterium
GTGAGAGGGCTGTTGATCCCGGTGCGCAGGATCCGGTCCATCCACTCGTAATATTTCGAATCCGGAACCAATCCCAGTCGCTCCGACACTTCCGGCCAGGCATCGCCGAATGTTTCGCTGAGAAGGCTCACACCGATCCGCCAGGGTTCCCGGATGGCCTTCTCTCCTCCCGGCAGAAGAAACGTTTTCAGATGGCCCGTCCTCGTAAAGGCCTCTTCCGTGACCACAAGGAACTCTCCCCCCCAGGCGGTGCCGTCGCTTCCGTAACCTGTTCCGTCCATGGCGAGACCGATGACCTCACCGGTGATTTTATTTTCCGCCATGGAGCTCACAATATGGGCATGATGGTGCTGTACGCGGATGACCCGGACGCCCTCCATCTTCTCCGCCACCAGGGTCGTGTAGTAGGCGGGATGGAGATCACAGGCGACGACGGCAGGTTTGCATTCCGCGATCTTTTGAAGGAGCGGCACGCTCTCGCGATGGAAGTCTCTTGCTTGCGGAGTCTCCAGGTCTCCGATGTGGGGGCTCAAAAAAGCGAGGTTGTCTTTCAGAATGCAGAGGGTCGTTTTCATTTGCGGTCCCAGGGCGAGAACCTCGGGATAACCTTCCCGCAGGATGAGCGGTTTCGGGGCGTAGCCTCTGGAACGACGCAATATCGTTCGCTGGCCGGCCGCGACAGTTGCGATCGAATCGTCACACCGGACCAGGATGTCCCTGTTGTGGACGAGGAAAAAATCGGCGATGCCCTTCAGCCGATGGATGGCTTCGCGGTTCCCGATGCAGATGGGCTCGTCAACCTGGTTGGCGCTTGTCATGACGAGCGCCTCAAGAGGTTTCTGCAGGAGAAGATGGTGAAGCGGCGTGTAGGGAAGCATGATCCCCTGGTTGGGCACGCCCGGAGCCACGGCAGGCGCGATCAGTCGGCCGTTTTTTTTCTTTGCCAGGACAATGGGCCTCTGGGGAGAGAGGAGAAGGTCTCTTTCTTCTTTCCCGAGCTCGGCGATCCGTGCCGCCGTATCCAGATCCCGCACCATGAGGGCGAGGGGTTTTTCCTCTCTGAACTTCCGGGAACGGAGCCTTTGAACCGCTTCATCGCTCGTTGCGTCCACGGCCAGGTGGAATCCGCCGAGACCCTTCAGGGCAAGCACGCGTCTCTCGCGAAGTGCTTCCCTGGCCCGCGCGACGGGATCGGGGACAGAAAGAGTCTTTCCCGCTTCGTCAAGAAATTCCAGGCGGGGCCCGCAAACGGGACAGGCGTTGGGCTCGGCGTGAAAGCGGCGGTCGGCCGGATGTTCGTACTCTCCACGGCACAGCGGGCACAGGGGAAAGCAGTCCATGGAGGTATTCACGCGGTCGTAGGGCACATCCCGGATGATCGTGAGCCTCGGGCCGCAGTTCGTGCAGTTGATGAAGGGATATCCGTGGCGCCTGTCGCCGGGATCGAAAAGTTCTTGCAGGCAGTCGGGACAGGTGGCGAGGTCCGGCGGGATGCGGACGATCTTTTCTCCCTCCGCCTCGCTTGCCAGGATCTGAAAATCGCCGTCTCCCTTCGCGGCGATATTTACGGAGGCGATCTCGGCGATCTCGGCGTGAGGCGGGCGCTCTCGCGAAACAGCCGTCAGGAATCGCTCAATGGCCTCCATCGGGCCTTCCACTTCCGCAACAACGCCGTTTGACCGGTTCTGGACCCAGCCGGCCAGCCCGTGTTGAACGGCGAGGCGGTAGATGAAGGGTCGGAATCCCACACCCTGAACCACGCCGGAGAAAAGAAAGCGGATTCTCTCGATCACGTCACCGTTTCCGGAAGGATTCGATCTCGCCGGAGAGCCAGCGATACCAGTTTTCGAGACCCTCCGAGGTCTTGCAGGACACTTCGAATATCTTGAGATTGCGGTTGATGGCCAGGGCGTCCCGTTTCGCCTTCTGCATATCGAAGTCCACGTAAGGGAGGAGGTCTGTCTTGTTGATGATCATGACGGACGACTCCTGAAACATGAGGGGGTACTTGGCCGGCTTGTCGGCGCCTTCGGGCGTGCTGAGGATCATGATCTTCGCGTTCTCTCCCAGCTTGAACTCGGCGGGACAGACGAGGTTTCCCACGTTCTCCGCGATGAGAAGATCGATGCCGCCGAGGTCGAAAGAAGGAAGCGCCTCGCGGATCATGTTGCCGTCGATATGACAGGCGCCGCCCGTGTTGATCTGCACGACGGGGATGCCGAGCTTGGCCACCCGCTCCGCATCGTAGGTGTCCTGAATATCGCCTTCGATGACGGCAATCTTGAATCGACCCCCGAGGGTCTGGATGGTTTTTTCCACGAGCGAGGTCTTCCCGGCGCCGGGAGAGCTCATGATGTTGATGACGTAAACCCCTTTCTCATCGAAGAGGGTCCTGTTTTCCTCCGCGATCCGGTCGTTCACATCCAGAATATTCGAAACCACTTTTACCTTCATTGGAATATCTTGACCTCCTTAGTGATACTTGTAATATGCCGCACAGGTTCCCTCGGAAGAGACCATGCAGGGGCCGATGGGGTTCATCGGAGTACATGCTTTATTGAAGAGAGGACAGTCTTGAGGAGAGAGGACGCCCCTGAGGATACTGCCGCACTCGCACCCTTTTGGTTCAAGGGACTCCATCGGGGGAATCGTGAAACGTCTCAGGGCGTCGAATGTTCTGTAGGTCTCACGGAACTTAAGACCGCTTCCCGGGATTTCGCCCAGCCCTCTCCACACGGCCGCCTCCGGGGCAAAGACCTCATCCATAACCGCCCGCGCGCTTGGATTTCCCTCTCGACGGACACCCCTTGCATACTGGATGACCACCTCTCTTTTTCCTTCCGCAATCTGTCCTAGGATCATGCGGATGCCCTCAAGGATATCCACGGGCTCAAAACCGGTGATCACGGCGGCCCTTCCCGCCTCAGTGATGGGCGTGTAGGCATCGGCCCCGATGATGGTGCTCACGTGTCCCGGACAGATGAAGCCGTCTATGTTGAGCGCCGGGTCATCGAGGAGAACCCTGATCGCCGGGGGGACGACCTTGTGCACGGAAAAAACGCAAAAGTTTTCAAGACCCTTTTTCAGCGCCGCCTTGACGATGGAGGCGATGGTCGGCGTGGTGGTCTCGAAGCCGATTCCCATCATCACGACGGTCTTGCCGCCGTTTTTCTCCACGAGGGGTATGCAGTCCATCGCGGAGGAGACAATCCGGACATCGGCGCCGGCTGCCCGCGCCCTTTGGAGACTCGCCCCGCCCGTTCCCGGCACCCTGAGCATGTCGCCAAAAGTGGCGAAGATCACGTTCTCAATCCCCGCCAGGTATATCGCCCTGTCCACATCCTGGATGGATGTCACGCAGACCGGGCATCCCGGTCCCGAGATGAGCCGGATGCTTTCGGGCAGGAGCTTCCGGATTCCGAATCTCCCGATGGCATAGGTGTGGCTCCCGCAGACCTCCATGATGGTCACTGGATGAGCGATCCTGCGGGCAAGCGTTTCTATGGCGGCGAGGAGTCTCCGGGCGAGGACCGGATCCCGGTATTCGTCAATGTATTTCATTTTCCATTATCTGCCGGAGGAGTTCGAGGTTTTCCCGGGCCGTCTGCTCATCCAACTTGTGAATGGCGTAACCGGCATGGCTTATCACGTAATCGCCGATCGCGACGTCCTCATCCACAATATCGAGGCAGACCTCGCGTCTCGTGCCGCTGATGTCAATCACGGCGATGTTGTCTTCATTGATGGAAATGATCTTTCCGGGAAAAGCAATACACATGTTCAGCGCCTCCTAATCCACGTCCAGTTCCAGAAGCTTGAGCTCTTCCGTGCCCCCGACAAGCACGACCTCCTCCTTCGAACACTCGGGGCAGCGGGAATCAAAGGATTTTAATGTTAACTCTCTTTTGCAGGAAAAACAATAGATGACGACGGGACACCGTTCGAACTCAAGGGTCGCTCCTTCCGCCATGGTTCCTTTTGCCTGGATCGCAAAGGCAAACTCGAGGGCCTTCGGCTCGACGCAGGATAGATGGCCGAGGGAGAATTTCAGGGAATTGACGCGGCGGAAGCCGTGCTCGGCGGCCTTGGCCTCCACGATTTCAAGAATGGACAGGGTCAGGGACAGCTCGTGCATCAGTCGATCCTCACTGCATCCGCGCCGCGAGCGGAAAGTTCCTTTATGAGCAGATTTTCCATGATGGGAAACCGTTCTTGCATAGTGGGCGTCATCTCCAGTTGAAACTCATCATAGGCCTCGGGGACGATGCACAGGAAAACGACCTCGGGCGCCTGTTCCAAAAGATCCGCTTTGATCAGGACGTCCTGAAATTGAACCTCGTGCGCCGACGTGGGCGGAGGCAGGTGTATTTCCATCTCTTCCCGGGTGAACCGGTAAGTGGATCCCGGCGTGTCGTCCGCCTTGAGGACATCTATCACGATCAGATAGTCGCAGCTGCAGATAATGTCAAGCAGGTTGTAGGCGAGGGTTCCGCCTTCCACAACCCGGACGTGATCGGGTAGGCGGTATCGCTCGGAGAACCAGCGGACGAAATGGACGCCGAAGCCCTCATCCTGAAGAAGGATGTTCCCGAGACCCAGAATCATTACGGCGTTCATTTTGTTTTCTTTCACGGAGCAAAAAAGAGGGGGAGACTCTTCATCCCCCCCCTCCTCTTATTGTGGGCTCTGGTTTAAGTTCTCTTAGCTTTTCACCTTCTCGAACAAGCGGCCGCTGATCATGGAGGAAACGGTTCCCTTTTTCAGGACCGCATCATACCAGAAGGCCATGTAAATGTGAACAATGATAAAAAGGATGAAAAACCACGTGAAAATGTGATGGATATATCTGACCATGGCCAGCCCCCCCAGCATGTTCTCAAAGGGCTTCAGTATCTTGTAAACGATAGCCGTGATGCCGGTGCTGTAACCACCTCCCATGAGGATCAGACCGGTGAACACGATGACAACGATCATACCCATGAGTCCGAGATAGGCCAGGGCCTGCATGGGACCGTAAAGGGTCTTGTACTCAGGGCCCTCCTTATCCAGCAGGAGATAGAATCGGATCTGCTTGATCGTTAACTTGAGGTTGGTCCAGGCCAGGAAATCCTTCCAGTCTGCGTGAAAGGATGAAAAGAAGGCCAGGTAGAGCCTCCAGATAAAGATGAACGTCAGGACAACCCCGAAGAAAATGTGTACGTGGCGGATGTATCCGACGGAGAACTTGTTGACGGTTTCTCCCGCGTTGATCGTCAACGGATCGCTAATCAGAAATCCCGTTGCTATCAGAACAAATATGGCAAGCGCCATGATCCAGTGGTTTAACCGGATGGCCACGGACCATTCGTATTTGGGTTTGACATTTTCCACAGCAGCCTCCTCTTTTGCTTATGCCACCTTGAATTGCAGGATTTCGTTTGTCTTTGGATCAATGATGTGGACCGCGCAGGCCATGCAGGGATCGAAAGAGTGGATGGTCCGGAGGATCTCGAGGGGTTGATCCACCTTCGCAAGCCTCGTGCCGATCAGGGATTGTTCATAAGGACCGCGATGTCCCTTTTTGTCCCGGGGCGAGCAGTTCCACGTTGATGGAACGACGGCCTGGTAGTTGGCGATCACCTTGTTCTCGACCCTGATCCAGTGTCCAAGGGATCCCCGCGGGGGTTCGATCATGCCTCGGCCCTGAGCGCTCTTCGGCACATCGCAGCGCGTCCAGGTCCGGGTGTCGCCCTTCTTCATGTTGTCTACCAGCTCATTGACCCAGCCCTCGATGTGGTCACCCATCATCTTGGTTTCAATGGCCCGGGCGGCTGTTCTGCCCAGGGTGGAGAAGAGGGCCGTCACGGGGAGACCCCCTGCCTTCAATGTAGCATCCACGAGAGACTTGATTTCCTTGTTGCCGACGGCATAACCGACGATCATCCGGGCCAGAGGCCCCACCTCGTAAGGCTCCCCGTCGTAGCGCGGGGCCTTGCACCAGGAGTATTTTTCATTGCCCTTCACGTAGCCGTTCTTGTCATAGCCCGTGTATTCAGGTTCTGTCGTGCCCTTGTAAGGATGCTGGGGCTCCGTGCCCTTATACCAGGAATGAGTGACCTCTTCCGTGATCTTGGCTTCATCCAGCTTCAGGGGTTTGGCAAGGTTCCGGTTTTTCACCACGCCCCTGGGGAAAAGGAGGTTCCCCCAGTCGTCATCGAGGGGGTATCCGCCATAGGCCAGATAGTTCTTTACGCCCCCGCCGATACCCGCCGCGCCTTCACCCTTGTAATACCTGGCGGCGATGAGGACGTCGGGGATATAGGCCGATTCAACAAAGTTTTTGACTTCTTTCATCCGGAAGAGGTATTCGCCGAGCCGGTGGGCATCCAGGGCGTCCAGGACCGAGGTTACGCCCCCCACGACAAGGGATTGGGGATGGGGATTCTTGCCGCCGAAGATGGCCTGCATCTGCGCGCAGATTTTGGATATATGGAGGGCGTCCAGATAGTGGGAAAGGACCACCAGATTCGCCTCCGGAGGCAGCTTGTAAGAGGGGTTCCCCCAGTAGGCATTGGCAAAGGGTCCGAGCCGTCCCGATTTTACGAATTTGGTCAGTCTCTGCTGAACGGCTTTGTAATGGGTCTCGGAGCAGTTGTAGGGATTGGGGTGGTAGCTCTTGGCCAGGTCCACCGCTTTCCTCGGATTGGCCGAGAGGGCACTCACCACGTCCACCCAGTCCAGCCCGTGGAGGTGATAAAAATGCATGATATGGTCGCCGAGGTGCCAGGCCCCGCTCATCAGGTTCCGGATGATCCTGGCATTGGGGGGCGGCTTGACCCCGAAGGCGTCCTCGCAGGCAAGGATGCTGGCTTCGTAGTGAACCATGGTGCAGACGCCGCAAATCCTCTGAACAATCAGACCGGCATCCCGGGGGTCTCGGCCTTTCAGGATGGTCTCGATGCCCCGCCACAGGGTGATGCTGCTCCAGGCATCCTTGATCACATTGTTGTTGTCGACTTCGACTTCTATTCTCAGGTGTCCTTCAATTCTCGTGATGGGATCTATTATGATTCTCTTAGCCATTTTATTCCTCCTGGCAGGTCAGCTATTCATGAGATTCGTGTGGGGCATCGTCCTTCTTTTCCTTATCCGAATGCCTGAGGGCGGTTGCAGCCGCATGGGCCGCGACGCCTGCAACAGCGGCAGCCGTCAGGAAGATGCCGATATCATCAACGGTTCTTTCACCGCCGCCGATGGTTGCTTCATGGATCGGTTTTTCCAGCGGCGCCATGGTATCCCAGAATGCCGGCTCCGTGCATCCGATGCAGCCGTGCCCTGCCATGACAGGCCATGAGATGGCGTCGTTGAAGCGAACCTTGCTGCAGTTGGCATAAGTATATGGGCCCTTGCAGCCGACCTTGTAAAGGCACCAGCCGCGCTTGGCGCCTTCATCGCCCCATTCGTTCACAAACTCGCCGGCATCATAATGGGGCCGTCTCTCGCAGAAATCGTGAATTCTTTTTCCATAGGCCCAGACGGGTCTGCCCAGTGAATCAAGGGCGGGCAAACCGCCGAACATGAGAAAATGGAGCAGTGTGCCCGTGAAATTTACGCCGTTCGGCGGACAGCCGGCAATATTGACCGTCTTTATCCCCAGGACCTTGCTGATGCCTGCGGCATCTGTCGGGTTCGGCCGGGCGGCCTGAACGTTCCCGAAGGCCGAGCAGCTTCCAATGCAAATGGTAGCCGCCGCCTTGGACGTGACTTCCTTGGCGACTTCAATGCCTGTTTTTCCTTTCGCGCCAAGCCTCAGATACTGTCCGTTCAATCCTTGAGGCAATGCGCCTTCGATAACGCAGACAAACTTGCCGGCGAAATCGTGCAGACATTTTTCCAGGTTCTGCTCCGCCTGGTAACCGGCCGCGGCCATGATTGTTTCGTGATACTCCAGGGAAATAGTTTCCAAGAGAATGTCATCGACGTTGGGATAGGAAGAACGGAGAAGAGCCTCGCTGCAGCCCGTGCATTCGGCGAAGTGAAGCCATACGACAGGGAGACGGCTGAACTTTTCCGCCGCCTGGGCGACCATGGGGCGGAACATGGGAGGCAGCATGAGAGCCGCCGTCATAACAGACGTCCATTTAAGAAAATCCCGCCGGCTTACCCCGCGCTCTTTCAACATTTCTTTGAAATCCTCGCGAGGCGGAGGCAGTTCATTATCCATCTTTTCCAGATGAACTTTGCAATATTCCATTAACTCCTTGTATTGCTTTTTTACTTTTTTGCTGTACTCGTCAGAGGCATGAATCTTTCCCATAGAACCCCCTTGTAAGATATTGTTATTTCGAACTAAAAGTTATTACGCCAGGAAAAAAGATAGCTATTCTTTAAAGATAAAAATGAGTCTAACGGCTCGGGAGGACATATGCCATTTAAGACACAATGTCAAGGAAAAGTTGCGATAAATGCCTTTTCAGATTCTTGTCGGGTTAGAAATTGGCAGCATTGGCGAGAGCGGGCAGTAGTTGGGAAGTGCCGATAGATTAAAGATTGGAATAATCTTCTTTGTTTTTATGGGTATTCGTCTTGCTTTTTCCAAGTAAGTTCAACTTCGAACCGGCCTCAGTAATCAAAGCGTTTACTTTATTTTCCAGTATTTCAAATTCAGACAAAAGACATCGGGCTTCATCCGTCAGAGTCAGGGCCTGTCCGGAAGCGTGCTCCACCAGCTTGATCCCCAACCTCTCTTCGGATGCTTTGAGTCTTCCCCAGGCCGCACGATAAGACATATTCAATTTCTTTGCGGC
>CAYXFF010000029.1:0-7697 GCA_964464185.1 uncultured Syntrophaceae bacterium
TTACTCCCACACCATCAGCCGGTAGCAGCGGAGGCAGCGCTGGGCCTCTTTCATCGCTTCCTTTGCCGTGAATCCGCTCTCGACCTCGGCGAAGTTTTTGACGCGATCGCTCACGGCGAGGAATTTTGCCTTTTCAGCAGCTGCTTTCGAAACAAAGCCGGGATCCCGCTGCTTGCCCGTGTCGATTCCCTCGAAACCGGAATCTTTTTTGAAGCTCTTTCCCTGGATGTAGCAGTCGATGCTCCGGGCCACGTTGTTTCCTACGTCCAGGGCCTCAATGAGTGTAGCCGGTCCGCTGACGCAGTCGCCGCCTGCAAAGACGCCGGGGACGTTCGTGCCGTATCCCGCGGGATCGACCTGGATGGTGCCCCATCCAGTCAGTTCGAACCAGTAGTTCTTCAGGAAATCGAGGTCCGGGGTCTGGCCCGTAGCTGCGATGACCATGTCCGTCTTCAGGACATATTCGGAACCCGGAATGGCAATGGGACGTTTCCGTCCGCTCGCGTCAGGCGCCCCGAGCTTCATCTTGATGCACTCGATTTCGGCTACCTTGCCGCTCTTGATGAGGACGTTCTTCGGCGCGCGGAGGTAAGTGAATTTCACGCCTTCCTCTTCGGCTTCCTTGATCTCTTCCTTGCTGGCCGGCATCTCGGCCCGCGACCGGCGATAGAGGATCTCCACCTCCTTGAAGCCGAACCGGACGCAGCTCCTCGCGCAGTCCAACGCGACGTTTCCGCCGCCGATGATGACGACCTTTCCCTTGGGCGCGATCTTCTTGCCCAGGGCGAGGTTCCTCAGGAACACGGCGCCCTGAATGAAATCCGCGTGTCCCGCGTCTTCCCCGCCGCAGCCGATCCTGGAGCCCACGTGTGCACCCACGGCGAGAAAGAGGGCCTTGTATCCCTGAGCCTTCATTGTTTCCCAGTCGAGCCTGCTGATTTTGCTTTTCAGTCGTATCTCAACGCCCATCTTCTCGATGAGCCCGACCTCGCCGTTGAGGATGTCCTTGGGGAGACGGTAGTCTGGAATCCCGACGGAGGCCATGCCGCCCGCCTTCGGGAGGGATTCAAACACGGTCACCCGATATCCCATGCGCCTCAAATGGTAGGCCGCGGCCAGTCCCGCCGGACCCGCACCGACGACGGCGACCTTTTCCTTTTTCTCGCGGGCAGGACCCGCCAGGGCGCCGTCTCCCTCTGCGAGAACGACGTCCGCCGCCGCCCGCTTCAGCAGCCGGATGGCCAAGGTTTCGTCCATTTTGTTGCGGACGCAGGCCTCTTCACAGGGGTGGGTACAGGCGCGTCCGATCACCCCGGGAAGGATACACCGCTCCCGGATCAGGTTGAGGGAGTCGGTGAACTTGTTGTTGCGGATGAGTTCGATGTAGCCCGGGATGTCGAGCGCCGCCGGACAGGCCTCCATGCAGGGGGCCGTGACCGCGGTCGAATATTTTTTAACGTAGAGCTTCTTTTTCCCGCTCGCGAGGGCGATGAAATCTTCCTTGAAATACCGGATGGCGTCCAATACAGGAATGAGGGCCGAGGCGCGTCCGAAGTTGCACTTGCTGTTCGCGGCGACGCCCCGGGCGATCTCCTCGATCTCGGCAAGGCTTTCCCCGGAGCCTTTTCCGGTCGCCATGGCCTTCATGATGTCCGTGACTTTATCGATACCGATCATGCAGACGGAGCACTCACCGCAGGAGAGTTTCCTCGCCTCCTTGAGGTAGGCCATGGTGAGGGAAGGGATGTCCGCCCCGGCGTCCCGGGTGACGACGCCGTTCCAGCCCATGGCGGCTGAGAACTTCCGGCCGTCGAGCTTTTCGGGAAATTTCACGTCCACGGCTTTCGAGGGCTTGCCCTTTCTGTGATCCGCAATCTTACCGTCCCAACTGCTAAATGAAACTGTATTCATTCTTAAGTCACCTTATCCTGTGTTTTTATCATTCAATGTTACCAGGGTTTCATGCACGCCACTTTATTCATCAGCTTGCGCCATTCCTTGTTGACCAGCGCCTGGACCTTTTCGATATCGTCGGGGTTGAGGTGTCTGAAGCGGCCCTGGAGTTTCAGGTAATCCTCGACGGGCCTGAGTTTTTTCGGGATCTCCATGGTCATGCGGTACTTGCCGTTCTCCACCTCGTAGAGGGGGAAGACACCGGTTTCGACGACAAGCCGTCCCAGCTTGATGGTCTCCTCCGACGCGGACCGCCAGCCCGTGGGGCACATGGAGAAAACGTGAATGTAAGCAGGGCCTTTCACCTCTTTGGCCTTTTTCACCTTGTTTACGAGATCGATGGGATAGCTCGGGCAGGCCGTCGCCACGTAGGGGATATTGTGAGCCACCATGATCTCGGGCATATTCTTCTTGCCCGTCCGCTGTCCCTTGATCACCTTGCCGGCAGGGGACGTAGTCGTGGCCGCCATGAAGGGCGTCGCGCTGGAGCGCTGGATTCCCGTGTTCATGTAAGCCTCGTTGTCCAGGCAGAAGAAGACCATATCGTGTCCACGCTCCATGGCGCCGGAGAGGGCCTGGAACCCGATGTCCACGGTTCCGCCGTCACCGGCAATGGCCACGGATTTCACGTAGCGGTCGGCGATCCTGCCCTTTCTCCTCAGGGCCTTCAGTGCCGCCTCCACGCCGGAGGCCACGGCGCCGGCGTTCTCAAAGGCCACGTGGATGTAAGGCACTTCCCAGGCTGTCTGGGGGTAGGCGGAGGAAATGATCTCCATGCAGCCCGTGGCGTTGGAAACCACCACGTCGTCGCCCAGGGCCTTCAGGATGAGACGGAGCGCGAGGACCTCTCCGCATCCCTGGCAGGCGCGATGGCCGGCGCTGAAAAATTCTCTCCTGTCAAGCAGCTTCGGGACATATATCTCAAAATTCTGTACGGTACTCATTATTCTCTCACCCCGTAATATTCATAGGTTTCGTCTTTTTTCTTCTTCGCCCTTTCCACCATGGCGATGAAGTCGTCCACCGTCACGTCGCGTCCGCCGAGGCCCATGATGAAATCGACGATCCTGGGCCGCCCCTTGTCATGGTAAAGGAGAGACTTGATTTCCGTTCCCACGGGCCCGCCGGCGCCCCCGAAGGAAACGGCGCGGTCCATGACGATCAGGGTCTTGCAGCCCTTGATGGCCGCCCGGAGTTCATCGAGGGGGAAGGGTCTCCAGAGCCTCATTTTCACCAGCCCGACGGAGATTCCTTTTTTCCGCAGCTGATCGACGGCGATCGAGGCCGTCTCGCCCATGGATCCCATGGTGACGATCAGGGTATCGGCGCCCTTTGCCTTGTAAGTTTCCACCGGCCTGTAGGTCCGGCCGAACTGCTTGCCCCATTCATTCCAGATCTTGACGATCGTTTTCTTCGAGTTATGGAGGGCCGTGTCCTTCGCCTTCATCGTCTCCATGTAAATGTCCGGCGTGTTGAAGCATCCCATGGAAAGGGGATTGTCCGGATGGAGCGACGCAAAAGGTTTCCGGGGCGGCAGGAACTTGTTCACCTCTTTCTGGCTCGGGAATTCGAGGGGCTCGATCATGTGCGTCAGCTGGAACCCGTCGATGTTCAGAACGACGGGAAGCATGACGTCCGGGTGCTCCGCGATCTTGAAGGACTGAATGGTCATGTCCACCACTTCCTGGCCGTTTTCCGCGAACATGCAGATCCAGCCGCTGTCCCGCTGGGGCATGATATCCGAGTGGTCGTTCCAGATGCTCAGGGGCCCGGAGACCGCCCGGTTCGCGTTGCCCATGACGACGGGGAGCCGCATGGCCGATACGATCGGAAGGATCTCGTGCATCAGCATGAGACCCTGGGAACTCGTCGCCGTGTATGCCCGCGCGCCGGCGGCCGACGCGCCCGCGCAGGCGCTGATGGAGGAGTGCTCCGACTCGACAGTGATGAACTCGGCATCGATTCTGCCGTCATGAATGATATCCGCCAGGTGCTCGGCCATGTGAGACTGAGGGGTGATCGGATAAACGGCGGCCACATCGATATTGCAGAGCGCGACAGCCTCTGACGCCGCGATGGCTACTTCCATTCCAATACGTTTTCCCATCTTACTCCTCCTCCTCGAACATCTTTATTGCGCCGGGCCAGCACTCGTGGGCGCATATCCCGCATCCCTTGCAGTAATCCAGGTTGGCCTTGAAAAATCCTTCGGCGTCTTCGGAAATGCATCCCTCAGGACAAAAAATGTAACAGAGCCCGCATTTGATGCATTTTTTATTGTCCCATTCAGGGCGCTGGGCCCGCCAGCTTCCCGTGTGATAGGTGCTGGCATTGCCCGGAATGAAAACCATGCAGCCGGGGTTGATCTCATTCCATTTTTCCGGCCACGCTTTGCTCGCTGCCTTTTTCTGTTTCATGTATTGACCTCTAATTTATCGACCTCAGATTTCTTATGCGGCTTCCGCCGTTTTGACTTCCTTATAGGCTCTCTTCAGGGCTGTTATATTTCTTCCCGCCATCTTCCCGAAGCGTTCCTCCAGAGGGGCTTTCAGCGCATCGAGTTTCAGGACTCCTGTCGCTTTGAGGACCGCGCCCAGCATGGTGGTATTCGTGATGGGGACCCCCAGTTCCTCCCTGGCGATGTGTCCGGCGTCAACGGTGAAAAGTTTTCCTTTGTAATTCAGCTTGTTCCGGATCTCCGCCGCGGTTTTTATGGTGTTGACGATTAGGATACCGTCGGGTTTGAGCCCTTCGGTGACATTAACGAGACCCACCAGGCTGGGGTCGAGTACGACGACCACGTCCGGGCGGTAAATGCCGGACCTTATTTTGATGGGTGTGTCCGATATGCGATTGAATGCCATGACGGGGGCGCCCCTGCGTTCCGGTCCAAAGGCCGGAAAACCCTGGGCATATTTACCTTCTTCGATAGCAGCGAGGGCCATCATTTCCACCGACGTGACGGCTCCCTGTCCACCTCTGCCGTGCCACCTTATTTCGATCATTTGACCTGTCTCCCATGCGTTTATTACGGAATTAAAAAAGGACGCTAAGCTTTAAGCTAATATTAAAATTTAGCTTGTATGTCAATAGCTATTTAGGAATTTTTGGGGATTTCTTGACCCCTCGAACCGCTTTATAGAAGTCCCTTCCGCGGCTGTCCGTCAGGACCACCAGAGGCATCTCCGAGACCTCCAGCCGCATGATCGCCTCGGGTCCCAGGTCTTCATAGGCGACCACGTCAGCCCTCCGGATGTGCCGGGCCATCAGGGCCGCGACCCCCCCGGGAGCACCGAAATAGACGGCCCCGTATTTTTTTATGGCCTCGATGACCTCCGGGGAGCGTTTGCCCTTTGCGATCATTCCTTTGAGCCCTATTCGAAGCAGTTCAGGTGTGAAGGCGTCCATGCGGGAACCTGTCGTGGGACCTATGGAGCCGATGATTTGTCCCGGCCTGGCTGGGGTGGGGGCGGCATAGAAGATGATTTTCCCCTTGATATCCAGGGGAAGTTTCTTTCCATCACGGATCGCCTCGTGGAGTCTCCGGTGGGCCACATCCCTCGCCGTGTAGACCTCGCCGCTCAGAAGGACGGGGTCGCCGGCCTTGAGGGACCGGCACATCTTGTCGGTGAGAGGAGTCGTTATGTGTATGGGATTGTTCACTCATTAACCTCAGCTCGAAAATCCTAAATCCTGAACTCTAAACAGTTTTAAAATTAAAAGTTCATAAATTTCGACATGTTTTGAATTTTTCTTACATTTTGAATTTGTTTAGAATTTAGAGTTTCGTGCTTAGAATTTGCCGTCATATGACGGCTGTTTTGTTTCTTGCCGCGTGGCACTGGATGTTCACGGCCACGGGCAGGCTCGCGATGTGACAGGGTTCCATCACGATATGAACGGCCAGGGCCGTCGTCTTTCCCCCGTATCCCTGGGGGCCGATACCGAGCCGGTTGATGTCCGCGAGAATTTCCCGCTCCATTTTCGCCAGTTGGGTGTCACGCTGCTTCTGGCCCAGGGGCCGCAGAAGGGCCTTTTTCGCGAGAATCGAAGCCCTGTCCATGCTCCCCCCGATGCCGACTCCCACGATGACCGGAGGGCAGGGGTTTGGACCTGCCTTCTCAACACTCCCGACGACCGCCTTTTTGATCCCTTCGGTTCCCGCGGTCGGGAGCAGCATGTGAAGGCTGCTTGAGTTTTCACTGCCTCCGCCCTTTGGCATGACCGTGATCCGGATCCGGTCGCCGGGCACGGTTTCCGTGTGAATGATGGCGGGGGTATTATCCCCCGTGTTTTTTCTGGTGAGAGGATCGCAGACGGATTTTCTGAAAAAGCCCTCCCCGTAAGCCCGACGGACCCCTTCCTGGATGGCTTCGTTGAAATCGCCGTCCACCACATGGACATCCTGGCCCACCTCGGCGAAGACGACGGCCAGGCCCGTGTCCTGGCAGAGGGCCGCCTTTTCTTTTAAGGCGATTCGCGCGTTTTCCTCTATCTGTTTGAGGGCATGCCTGGCCCTTTCGGATTCCTCCGTCCTTCGGGCGCGTCTGAAGGCTGAAAGGACGTCCTTTCCGAGCTCCGTGTTAGCCTCAATAAAAAGCCTCTTCACTGTTTCCGAAACGGTTCTGCAGGATATTTCCCTGAACGGGTTCATAGGGCAGGGTCACATTCCCCGGCGGAATTCAATGGACTTGGCCAGGGTCATTTTATCAACATATTTCAGGTCGCCGCCCACCGGAACGCCGAGGGCGATTCGGGTCACCTTGACTCCCTTTTCTTTAAACATCTTCGTGATGAGAAGGGCCGTGGATTCCCCCTGGACACTGGGATTGGTTGCGACAATGAGTTCCTTCACCTGATGGCGCTGGACTCTCTCGAGGAGTTCCCGGAGTCTCAGGCTGTCCGGCCCGATGCCGTCGAGAGGGGAAAGGGCTCCGTGAAGGACATGGTAGGTTCCCCGGAAACTGCCGCTCTCCTCAATGGCGATGAGGGAGTCCGGTTCCTCCACGACACAGATGATTTCTCTGTCCCGTGCATGGTCCTTGCAGACGTCGCAGAGATTGTCCTCCGCCAGGTTGAAGCAGCAGGCACAGAGCCGGATCTTTTCCTTGACCTCCATGATGCTTTCGGCGAGCCTCTTCGCGTCTTCTCCGGTGGCATGGAGAATAAATGCGGCCAGGCGCGTGGCCGTTTTCTCCCCGATACCGGGAAAGCGGCTGAGTTCCCTGATCAGGCGGCGAATGGGTGCTGGATAACCGGTCATTGGAATTCGCGCCTGCGCCGCTACATGAGACCGGGGATGTTCAAGCCGCCGGTGATCTTTGACATCTCCGCCTGGGCCATTTCAAGCGCCTTGCGGACGGCCTCATTGACCGCCGCCACGATGAGGTCCTGGAGCATTTCAACGTCCTCGGGATTGACCACGTCCTTCTCGATCTTCAGCGAGAGGAGTTCATGCTTGCCGTTGACCACGGCCGTGACCATGCCGCCGCCCGAAGAAGCCTCCACGGTCTTTGCCGCCAGCTCCTCCTGGAGTTTCATCATCCGGGCCTGCATCTGCTGGGCCTGCTTTAACATGTTTCCGAAATTCTGTGCCAATGTTGTTACCTCCCGTTTACGGGGATCAGCCGCGGTTCCCCCGCGTGATGATCTCCTTTATCTCCGCTCCCTCGAAGAGATCCATGACCTTCTGCACCAGGGGGTGATTCAGGGCTTCTCTTTTGAGGTCGTTGTTGTTTCTGTTG
>CAYXFF010000029.1:7797-9177 GCA_964464185.1 uncultured Syntrophaceae bacterium
GCCTCGATGGCCTGTTTTTCCGGTGCTTTTTTAGGTGCCGGCGGATGGGGTGATCTTGCCGGAGCCGCTCCGCCGGCGAGTCTTCTCTCGATAACCTCCACCTTTTCCAGGAGTTCGTCGACCGGTATCAGCGGTTCCAGAGAAGCCATCTTGATCAGGATGTATTCCAGGTTCAATCTCGGATTGAGGCTTCTTCTCACCTCCTCGTCCTCCGCCATGAGAATGTCGAGCAGGCGACGCAGGGTCTCCTCTGAAGCGGTCCCGGTCTGTTTTTTCAGCTCCGCCACCTCGCTGTCCGGAAGATCCAAGAGCCTCTCCTCGCCCCCGGTCGTCTTTTCGAGCACAAGATTCATGAAATGCCGGAGAATCATCTGATAGAACTGCTTCATGTCAACACCGGCAAAGTAGCCCTCGTCGAGGATATGGAGAGCGCCCTTTCCGTCTCTTCCCAGAATGGCCTGCGAGAGGTTGTAAAGGAGCTTCCTGTCCGTAAAGCCGAGGAGCGCCTCGATATCGCTGTCTTTGATGGCGGTTCCCGCGTAGGAGATGACCTGATCGAAGATGCTCTGGGCGTCCCGCATGCTTCCCTCCGCCCCCTCGGCAATCCAGGTAAGGCCGGTATCGCTGATTTCGATGCCCTCCGCCTCTGCAATCTTTCGAAGCGTATCGGAGATCTGCCTCAGGGACATCCTCCGGAAATCGTGGCGCTGACAGCGGGAGAGGATCGTCGCCGGCACCTTGTGAATCTCAGTAGTGGCGAACATGAAAAGCACGTGGGGCGGCGGTTCCTCAATGGTTTTCAGGAGGGCGTTGAAGGCTTCCTTGGTCAGCATGTGCACTTCGTCGATGATGTAGATCTTGTGGCGGGATGAGAGAGGGGAGAACTTTACGTTCTCCCGAAGTTCACGGATCTCGTCGATGCCCCGGTTCGAGGCGCCGTCGATTTCCCGGACGTCCATGGACAGTCCTTCCGTGATCTCCCTGCAGTTGGAGCACACGTTGCAGGGCGTTTCCGTCGGTCCCGTCTCGCAGTTCAGGGCCTTTGCAAAGATACGGGCCACCGATGTTTTTCCGATTCCTCTCGGTCCGCTGAAAACAAAAGCGTGGGCGATCCGGTTGTGGCGGATGGCGTTCTGCAGGGTTCTTACGACGTGGTCCTGCCCGATCACATCGCCAAAGAGCTGAGGTCTCCACTTCCGAGCTAAAACAAGATAATCCAAGGGGCACCATTAAAAAAGGGTTCGAGGATTCAAGGGTTCCAGGGGTCAATAGCTGATAGCCAGGCTCCCCCGCAGCACACGTGGGTCATTGCTGCCGCTGCTTCCTTCCGGACCTGACGGGGTTCACAAGCCTCCGTTGCACGGGACCCGGCTATCATTT
>CAYXFF010000029.1:9277-10562 GCA_964464185.1 uncultured Syntrophaceae bacterium
TGGCGGAGAGAGCGGGATTCGAACCCGCGGTACACCTTTGTGGGTGTACACACGATTTCCAGTCGTGCCCCTTCGGCCTCTCGGGCATCTCTCCAAAAATTCAGGCATCAGGCAATAGGCGTTGGGCATCAGGTGTGTCTCAAAATTCTTGTGTATTCTTTGCCTGACGTCCGATGCCTAACGCCCAATGCCTGTTTTATTCTGGCGGAGAGAGGGGGATTCGAACCCCCGTGGGGGCTTTTGGCCCCCAAGTCGATTTCGAGTCGACCCCGTTATGACCACTTCGGTATCTCTCCGCAATTGTTTTCAATCATCCGCAGCGGGGGATGACATTAACCTCTTTTCGCGAAAAAATCTACTCAAAATTTCCCCGCAGGCCTCCCTCAAAACGCCTCCTTTCAGCTCTGTCCGGTGGTTGAGCCGCTCGTCCTGAAGGATCCTGTAGAGTGAGACCACACCTCCGCCTTTGGGGTCCTCCGCGCCGAAGACAACCCGTGATATCCTTGCCTGGACAATAGCTGCGGCGCACATAATGCAGGGTTCCAGGGTCACGTAGAGAGTCGTCCCGTTGAGACGGTAATTTTTCATCCGCTCTCCGGCACGCCGGATGGCCAGGATTTCCGCGTGGGCGGAAGGGTCGTTCAAGCCAACAGGACTGTTGTGGGCCGCCGCCAGGATGTCTCCATTGAGGACAATCAAGGCGCCCACGGGAACCTCTCCTGAAGCGTAAGCTTTTTCGGCTTCCTCCAGTGCCAGTCGAATAAATCGCTCATCACGTTGCATTAAATAACCATACCATATTATTGATATTAATGCCATTCAGGAAGCAACATTTCATAGTGATTGGGGGAAAAAGATGATATCGTGAGCGCACAGTCAGATGAAAGGAAGAAAAGTCCATGATGAAAAGATCGATGAGGATTGCCTGCGTGGTTTGTGCCGTTATGTTTCTTGTTGTTTCGCTTGCTCATGGCGCCAGGACGAAAAAGAGACCGGATGAACCCCAGATCAGGAAATGGTGGGAACGCCCAACAATAGTCAAGAAGCTGGAACTTGCGGAGGAACAAAAGAGCAGGGTCAAAGAAATTTACAACGAGCGGTACAATCAGATCGTGGAAGACCGATGGAACTACAGGCAGCAGAAATCACAGCTCGAGGACCTGCTCAGGAAGACCGATCTCGACGAAGACCGGATCAAAACGCAAACCGAACAGGTGCAGGCCGCCCGGGCCGCGCTGGAGAAGACCCTGACGGAGATGCAGACCGCCATGATGAGGGAGCTCTC
>CAYXFF010000029.1:10662-12105 GCA_964464185.1 uncultured Syntrophaceae bacterium
ATCCACGTCACGAAGTCATCCAGGGCGGCCCGGCTTCGCTTGAATTGATTGACCGGCGCCTCCGGGTCGGGCCAGCCGAGAACGACTCCCATGGCAATGGTTTTGCCCTCGGGAATACGGGCAAGCGATCTCAAGAGATCGGGATAGGCGATGGCGCAGGCCATGATACAGGAGCCGAGTCCTTTCCCGTGGGCAAGAAGGCAGATCGTCTGCAGGATCAACCCCGCATCGAGAAGGGCGTAGCGGCTGGACACGGCCTTGTCCGTGGCGGCGACGATCAGGCAGGGCGCGTCAAAGAGATAGAACATGTCGGTATTGTAATGCCGGCGGCTCTCCTTGTCGTCCCTGGCGATATTGAGGGCGGTGAGCACGCTTTTTCCGATGCCCATGTATCTCGCCTTCATCCGGTCTGGCCACTCCAGGGGCATTTCGATATCGGGGGAGGGAAGGACCCCGTCCAGGACTTTCTGCCGGTTGGCTTTCTTCAGCGTCTCCAGGGTGTCTCCCGTGATGACGTAAAGTTCCCAGGACTGGGTGTTTCCCCAGGAGGGCGACCACCGCGCTCCATCCAGAATTTCGCGAATCACCCCTTCCGGGATCGGATCTTTTTTGAATTTCCGGATGCTTCTTCTCTCACGGATGGCGATCTCGATATCCATATCTCACTCCTTTTATAAATCCCAATGCCTCTCTTTAATCAAAAAACGTTCAATCGAGAGCGAAAAGGAATTTCTCTCCTTCCCTGTATCGCCTGATCGTCGATTCATCTTCGAGTTCGACAAGATGAACGTAGGTTTCGTTCAGGGCCAGCAGCTTATCAAACTCGGGCAGGCTGCTTCCGAAAATATCCACGGATACTTCGGCGGTCGTTTTTGGGCGGTCTCTTAGCGACTTGAGCGTCAGGGCTTTTCTCTCGCTATGGTGGACCTTGATTTCTTCCACCCGGGCACGGAGGTCCCGAAAAGAGGAACCGTGCGCCGGGTACACCTCGCGGACAGGCAGTGTCCGGATCTTTTCCAGCGAGTCCATGAAGCTCTTCAGGGGACGGAAAGCGGGTGAAAGCAGATCGGGACTGAGGTTGGGCGTAATGTGAGGAAGAATGTGATCCCCGCCGATCAGAATGCCCTCTTCGGCAATGAAGAAAGAGAAGTGCCCCCGGGTATGCCCCGGTGTCGCCAGCACCTTTACGGTTTTCCCATCGACGGTCAGGTCGTCCCCGTCATTCAGGAAGGTGTCTGCCTGAAAGGGGGCCGTGATGCCCTTGAACGTTTTGAAGAGGCCGGCGATCATTTTGACCGTCTTTTGATCGAGGCCATGTTCCGTGCAAAACGTGGTAAATCGCTGAAGGCGAAGCTCCTCCTGTTCAAAGGAGCGAATGGTGCCGAAGTCGATCTCCGACATGAAGATGGTTCCGCGGGATTGTTCTTTGATGAGACCGGCGAT
>CAYXFF010000029.1:12205-13711 GCA_964464185.1 uncultured Syntrophaceae bacterium
ATTTTTGTTTCCTCGGGTGTGCTTGGCCGGAAAGGAGACCAGATGTCTTTTTTGTCCCCGGACTTTACCGTCTCCGTGCCCACACCTATCTTGGTCATCAGGTCCCGCACGTCAAAGCGCATGGCGATGACGCCGATGCTTCCCGTGACCGCTGTGGGGACAGCGATGATTTCGTCGGCGGCGGAGGCGACGTAGTAAGCGCCGGACGTTCCAAGGCCCATGATGGAGGCCGTCACGCGGACACCGGTCCGCTTCTTGAATTCCAGGATCTCATGATGAATCGTGTCGGACGCCGCCACCGTTCCGCCCGGAGAATTGATCTTGATGATCAGTCCGGCAACGGCTTTATCCTGCTCGGCTTTCTGGAGCTCTTCCTTGACCCGGGACAGGAGGGGCACCTCTTCAGCGAGAATCGATCCCCGGGACTTTTCCTCCTCCGATATGAATCCCGAGATGTCGATCAGGAGGATCTTCGTGCGGCCTTCTCCTTCGATCACTTTTTCCCGGAGCGGCTGTGCCGGGGTATAGAGGGGAACATTGACAAAAGCGCAGCCGGATAAGAGAACGGCTATCAGGCCCGCAAGCAAGAGGACATGCTTCTTCATGATTGATTCTCCTTAAACCGCTTTTCGCGAGAAGGTCATTCCTTCGTTTTCACTTTGACCAGGATGCTTCTGCAGCACTCAGCGTTCTTGATCTCGAAGCGATCAGGCCTCTCGATGATCTGATACTGGCCGTTTGATTCTATTTCCAGCTGCTCCTTCGTCAAACCGCCGTCTTTGGGAATAAACATCGTGCGTCCTATGGGAATCGCGGACTCTTTCAGCAGTGCCATGTTAAAACCTCCTTTTAAAGGCAAATTCTAATTTCTAAATCCTAAATAAACCCAATATAAAAAAGGCAAATTCAAAATTCAAAATAAAACAAATCCTTGTTTAGAATTTAGGATTTCGTGCTTAGGATTTGTCTTTATATGAGTATCAGTCCTGTCCAGGTGACGTGGTTTGTCACCGGAAAGGTTGAGGACCAGCCCGCCGCTTCCGCTGTGGCGATGACGTCGATTCCCATGGCTTCCATGGACGGCCGGGCCTTGAAAGGGAAGCGGCAGGCCGTGTCGACTGCCCGGGGATCGGCGGCTACGCAGGTCTCGCAGAGCCGGCAGCATCCTCCGATGAGGCCGGCGGCGAAGCGGAATCCCGTCTCGAAGGCTTCCTTCTCTCCCTGGTTCACGAGTTCATGGAGCTTTTTTGCGTGGAGAAAAGCGTCACCTGGTTCGTCGAGGTCAGCGGAGACCTGAATCAGGATGGCCCGTGAAAACCGGGTCAGGGCTTTTCTGAACAGGGTCAACGTGGGCAGCCGCGGAGGGCACATGAGGTTCCGGTTGTAGCTGTCGCAGAGCGGGATCTGGCACTTCAGGCGCACCCGCTCATCCACCACGATATCCTTGATGCCGATGACCTTTCCTCTGGAAGCGCCCTGTTTTTTCAGCGACAGGACGATCTTCTC
>CAYXFF010000029.1:13811-17215 GCA_964464185.1 uncultured Syntrophaceae bacterium
TCCCCCAGTCCATGAAGCCCGGCGATCCGCTCAGCCTCCGAAAAAAAGTCTCCGCAGGCGGCCCCGGGCCGGATCATTGTTTCCAGGGTCCGAAGGATCTCCAGCGACACCTGATAGGCCTTGTCGAGTTTCTCCGGGAGGCGCCCGAGACAAAGGGTGCGCGTCTCGTCGCTGTTGTATCCTTCCGCGACGCCCACGAGATCAAAGATGACGGGTTCGTTACGGCCGATGACCCTCAGCCCGGCGCCTGACGGGAAGGCGACGCTCACACCTTTTCCGCCCGTCGTCGTGTCAATGAAAGAAGGCGCGGCTGAATCCGGACCGGAAACAAGATACCCCCAGTAGATCTCCTGGTTGAAGGAGCGCATGCGCACCATGCCCTGGTGTCCCCTTGTCCTTGCCGCCGATTCGATGATGCCCGCCAGTTCCACTTCGATCATCCCCTCACGGAGGGATTTCCGTGCGACCCCGACCATGTAATCCGTGAGTACCGCGGCTTCCTGCAGGAGGCTGATCTCGTGGCCGCTCTTTATCATCCGGACGGCCTGGACGGCCGGCCAGATGTCCACGATGCTACCCGGATTCAGCAGTTTCTGAAAACGGAAAAAGTGATTCACGGGCAGGACATCCAGTTCCATGCCCAGCCTGTCCAGTTTCCCGTATCCCTTTTCGGAAATCATCGCCGGGAGGTCACGGGGACTTCCGACCGGGATAACATGATCAAGAGTTGACTCGTCCCGGGCCTCTTCCGGGTTCTTGCGCACGAAGAGCAGGGGCTTGCCTGAGACGGGGACAAAAAGGAAGGACTGCTGGAGAGTACCCGCGAAGTAGAGCAGATCGGCGTTTTGAACGATAAGAGCCGCGTCAATGCTCTCCGATGCCATGCGGCCCTGCAGGGCTCTGATCCGGTTCGCCAGTTCCTCCTTCGGTGTCCTCCGCATCAATCTCTCTTTTCTTTCTGTAAAACTCCAACAGGTTGTCAAAAAGCACTTTATAAAATAGCTGTTTTACAGGCTGTTCAAAAATGTTTAAATGCAAGGCGCGCGAGACCCGAAGAGCGAGGCGTATATTGTCATACGTTGAGCGATGAGGAGCGAAGCGCAACGCAGCAGATGAGCGTTTTTCAACAGCCTGTCAGAATTCGATCCCTGCTCTCTCTTTGAACCCCTGGGCATAATGGTGCTTGATCTCCTTCACCTCGCTCACCGTGTCGGCGATCTCTATGATCTCCGGTGGTGCATATCGCCCGGTCAGGATCACATCCACGTTGGAGGGCCGGTTTTTGATCATTTCCAGAACATCTTCCAGGGAGATCAGTTTGAAATCGAGGGCCACGTTGATCTCATCCAGGATCACCATGTTGTATTCGCAGGAGGAGATGGCTTTCTTTGCCAGGTTCAGTCCCTGGCGGGCAAGCTCGATATCCACCGGGGCGGGGTTGTTCTTCATGACAAAACTGTCAAGGCCGCACTGAAGCGTGGTGAGGTTGGGAAGGTATTTCTCGGCGGCGAGGACTTCGCCGTATTTTTTCCCCTTCATGAACTGGACGACAAGCACTTTCAATCCGTGTCCCAGGGCGCGGAGCGCCTGACCCAGAGCGGCCGTCGTTTTGCCCTTTCCGTCACCGGTAAGGACGATCACGAGACCGCGGCTGTATTTTGCCAGAGTTTCTTCTATGATATTTTCCGTCACGTCGGTTCCCTCTCTTCTTGTTAAAAACCCGGGTGCCGCATGAAACACAGGTCAACCCGGGTTCTTAACATCTTCTTGAGAAAGGTCAATCGCTCAAATGCATCCCTGAAGATATTTCTTCTGGACCTCTTCGGCGATGGAATAGGGGTCCGTCTCTTTTTTCAGAAGCTGATCGATCATTCGATCCAGTTCACCCGTGGAGACAAGAAGCTTAAGAACGGGCTCAAGAATTGCGGCGCGGAGCGCCTCGTTCAATTCATGGGCCGTCTTCCGGCGTATGCGGTCACCGATGAGATTGCTCTTCACGAGGTGTTCGTGATGCTCGAGCACCTTTGTGGTCAGCTCGTTGAGACCCTTTTCAAATTCCGAGGGTTCGAAGGCATTTCCGATCTTGATGATCGGCGGCCTCCATCCGCCCGGCTTGATGGGGGACATGTCGAGCATGGCCATCACCTCTCTCTGGAGCTTCCCCGTTCCTTCGCGATCGGCTTTGTTGATGACAAAGATGTCCGCAATTTCCATGATTCCGGCCTTGATGGCCTGGATCTCGTCACCCATGCCGGGCACCAGAACCACCAGGACCGTATGGGCGTGATTGATGATCTCCACTTCCTGCTGGCCCGTTCCCACGGTCTCCACCAGGACGACATCCTTTCCCATGGCGTCCATGATGTGGATGGCGTCTCCCACGGCCTTTGAGAGACCGCCGAGGGAACCTCTGGTCGCGAGACTTCTCACGAAGACGCCGGGATCCTCGGCATGGCGCTGCATGCGGATCCGGTCGCCGAGGATGGCTCCTCCTGTGAAGGGACTGGTGGGATCAACGGCCAGCACGCCGACCGTTTTCCCCTTTTTCCGGCTCCATTCGATGAGACCGTCCACAAGGGTGGACTTCCCCGCACCCGGCGATCCGGTGATGCCGATTACCTGGGCGTGGCCCGTAAAATGAAAGATATGTTTGATCGTTGATTTCGCCTCGGGAATGCTGTCTTCCAGATTTCTAATTAGGCGGGAGGCCTCCCGAACGTCTCCCGCCTTGATCTTTTTTGCTTTTTCCATTATTTCGCTACCTTGGTTTCACATTTGTGTTGATCCACTCCACAATACTCTCCAGCGTTGCGCCGGGGGTGAAAAGCTTCACGATCCCGGCGTCGTAGAGCAATTGAATATCCTGCTCGGGGATAATACCGCCGCCGACAACGACAATGTCATCCGCTCCTTGTTCCACTAAAAGTTTTTTAACTGCCGGAAAGAGATAACGATGAGCTCCCGAAAGGCAGCTCAGCCCCACCATGTCCACATCCTCCTGGATCGCCGCCGCGGCAATCTGCTCGGGCGTCTGGTGACAGCCCGTATAAATCACTTCATATCCCGCATCACGGAAACACCTGGACAACACCCTCGCGCCGCGATCATGACCGTCAAGGCCCGGTTTAGCGACCATTACTCTGAGTCTTCTCTGTGCCATATTCTGATATCCTCCCTGAATCAATTCTCTTAGTAGAGGCCCGGATCGCGGTATTCGCCGAAGACCTCACGGTAGACATCGCAGATTTCCTGGACGCTGGCCAGCTCCTTCACCGCCTCGATGCAGTATGGCATGACGTTCTCGCCCTTCTTGCAGGCATTTTTGAGGTCGTCGAGGCATTTCTTCACGGCCTTGTTGTCCCGTTTTCGTTTGACGGCTGTCAGACGTGCGATCTGCTCCGTTT
>CAYXFF010000030.1:0-4970 GCA_964464185.1 uncultured Syntrophaceae bacterium
CCCGCACATTACCTAACAGGTTCGCACGGGAGGATAAAAGGAAGTTGGGTGGGGGAAGGGGGTATGATGAAAACAAGAAAGACACATTTACTTTCCCCCCGCCAATAAAATATAACCCGAATATCAATCGAAGGCTCCAAATGTCCAGTAAGAAACCTGCAGGTGTACAACGATTATCTGGTCAAGATAACACAATGACCGGACTTTCGGATAAATTATCTCTCAGCGTTTTGGAGAACTGGCTCTTTGGTGCTGCAAATATCCTCCGGGGTCCTGTGGATCAGGCGGATTATAAAACCTATATCTTCCCGCTCCTCTTCTTCAAACGGATCTGCGATGTCTTCGATGAGGAGTACCAGCAGGCGCTCAAGCAAGCCGGCGGGAACAAAGAGGAAGCGGAGTTCCGGGAAAATTTTCACTTCCTGATACCCACTGATTGTCACTGGAGAGATGTCAGGGAAAAGACCGAAGATGTCGGGCAGGCTCTTTCCCATGCCATGCGCTGCATCGAGACAGCAAACAAGGAAACACTGTACGAGATTTTTGGCGATGCCCAGTGGACGAACAAGAATCTCTTTTCTGATAAGCTCCTCATCGATCTCATCGAGCATTTTTCTGAGCACAACCTCTCCAACAGCAATGTCGAACCGGATATAGCCGGTCAGGCGTACGAATACCTGATCAAGAAATTCGCTGATCTCTCAAACAAGAAAGCCGGGGAGTTCTATACCCCGCGACCGGTTATCCGGCTGATGACGCTGATCCTCCAGCCCAAGGAGATGGAGATAATCTATGATCCTGCCTGCGGGACCGGAGGTATGCTCCTGGAGGCGTTCAATTATGTCCGGAACCATAAGGGAGAATACCGCAGGCTCCGGCTGTTCGGGCAGGAGAAGAACCTGACGACTTCTTCCATCGCACGGATGAACCTGATCCTTCACGGGCTGGAGGATTTTAAAATTGTTCGCGATGACACGCTCCGGCGCCCGGCATTCTATGAGGGTGACGCGATCAGGACGTTCGACTGCGTGATTGCCAACCCGCCTTTCTCGCTGAAGAAATGGGGCGAGGAGGTCTGGGAGAATGATCCCTATGGCCGGAACTTTGCCGGGATGCCACCCACGAGTTATGGTGATTATGCCTGGGTCCAGCACATGATCGCGTCGATGGCAAAACCGCACGGGCGAATGGCGATTGTGCTTCCGCAGGGCGCCCTGTTCCGGAAAGGTGCAGAGGGGAAGATCCGCACGAAACTGCTTGAGTCTGATCTGCTGGAAGCGGTTATCGGGCTCGGGCCGAACCTCTTCTACGGGACAACACTTTCCGCGTGTGTCTGTATCTTCCGGCTCACAAAGGATGAGCGGCACAAGGGCAGGGTGTTGTTCATCGATGCTTCAGGGCCGTTCAAGAAGGGCAAGAACCAGAACGAGCTGCTTCCGGAACACGTGGACCAGATCTATTCCTGGTATGGAGCGAATGAAACCCGGACGGGTATTTCCCGTGTTGCGACGCTTGACGATATCCGTTTGCAGGACTACAACCTGAATATTTCCCTGTACGTGGAGCCGGTGATCGAAGAGGACACAACAACAGTTGTCGAGGCGCTTGCTGATCTGAAGAAGGCGGCAGCGGATTGCGAAGCAGCAGAGAACCGGTTGAAACAATTGTTATCCGAAGCGGGGGTGCTCTGATGCCTGTAACAATCTCGCAGCAGGATCTCGAACGCTACTTCTGGGGAGCGGCGGTGCTCCTTCGCGGGTATATCGATGCGAGCGACTACAAGCAATTCATCTTCCCGCTGCTCTACTTCAAGCGCGTCTGCGATGTCTTCGATGAGGAGTCCGCAGAAGTCGCGAAGGAATACGGCCCCGGGGTCGGGGAAGATTTTATGGAGTACCACCGGTTTCGTATTCCGGAAGGCTCCCACTGGGGCGATGTCCGTGAGAAGACCGAAGATGTCGGGGTTGCGATCCAGAACTCAATGCGGGAGCTTGAGAAGTCCAATCCCGAACGGCTTGCCGGGATCTTTGGTGATGCCCCGTGGACGAACAAGAGCCGGCTCTCGGATGAGACGCTCCGCGATCTGATCGAGCATTTCTCATCCGAGACGCTCTCGCTCTCCCATGTGCCGCAGGACGAGCTCGGGCAGGGCTACGAGTACCTGATCAAGAAGTTCGCGGACGACTCCGGGCATACGGCAGCGGAGTTCTACACCAACCGGACACTCGTCAAGCTCATGACGCTCATGCTCGACCCGAAAGAGGGCGAATCGATCTACGACCCGACCTGCGGGACGGGCGGGATGCTGCTTGTCGCGGCGCTCCAGCTCAAGGAGCAGGGCAAGGAGTACCGGAGTCTGAAACTCTACGGGCAGGATATCAACCTGATCACGTCCTCGATTGCCCGGATGAACCTCTTCCTGCACGGCATCGACGATTTCGAGATCGTGCGGGGCGATACCCTTGCCCAGCCTGCATTCCTGAAAAACGACAAACTCCGTCAGTTCGACGTGGTGCTGGCAAATCCGCCGTACTCGATCAAGAAGTGGAACCGGGATGCATTCGCGGCAGATCCCTATGGCCGGAACCTGTACGGCGTGCCACCGCAGGGACGGGCTGACTATGCATTTTTCCAGCACATCATCAAGAGTATGAACAAAAGGACCGGGCGGTGTGCGATCCTGTTCCCGCATGGGGTGTTGTTCCGGGATGCGGAACTGGATATCCGGAAAAAGATGATCAATGCGGATGTCATCGAATGTGTACTCGGACTCGGGCCAAAATTATTCTACAACGCTCCGATGGAAGCCTGTGTCGTGATCTGCCGGATGAAGAAACCGGATGAGCGAAAGGGAAAAATTCTGTTCATCAATGCTATCGATGAGGTTACGCATGAGAAGGCACAAAGTTTTCTCGAACGCCGGCACATCGAAAAGATTGTTGATGCCTACCGGGCGTTTCATGATATTGATGAATTTGCCAAAGTCGTTTCTATCAACGAAGTGCTCGCGAACGATGGAAACATGAGTATCCCGCTTTACCTTTCCCGCACCGGGAATAACGGGCACGAACATACCCTCGAAGAGACAACAGAGTTGTGGGAAGCGAGCATCCTCAAACGGAATCATTCTGCTGATGCACTTTTTACATCGCTGAAGGAGGCGGGGCTCCATGAGTGAATCAGTGATTGGAATCTCTCAAGATGACCGAACAAAAGTTACGCTCGGCGAGATTGCGAAGAATATCTCCGAAAATGAGTACAAACCGAAGGAGAAAGGACTCGATCACTGCGTCGGGCTTGAACATCTTGATCCCGGTTCCCTGAAAATTCATCGTTGGTCTCTGATTACACCGGAGATGTCATTCACCCGGCGATTTTACAAGGGACAGATCTTATTCGGAAAACGACGGTCATACCAGAAGAAAGTAGCTCTTGCGGATTTCGACGGAATTTGTTCGAGTGACATTCTCGTAATTGAGGCAAAAAAGGAAAATTTTGTTCCGGAACTATTGCCATTTATCTTACAGGATGACCGGTTTTTTGAATACGCTGTGGGAACATCCTCGGGTTCACTCTCACCAAGGACAAAGTGGAAATTTCTTGCAGAGTACGAGATCTGGTTGCCATCTTTGGACGAACAATGCCGCATCGCCACTATGCTCTGGGCGGCGGAAGACTGTATCGTGAAGGGCGAGCGGTTTATTGCGGCAGCGGAGCGGGCGAAGCAGGTGTTAATGCGGGAGTTGTTCAGCAAGGGAATTGGGCATACGGAATTAAATATAAACGAAGAATTAGGTGAATACCCGAATAAATGGAAAATTACGAAGATTGAAGACCTATTTCAAGTAAAAACTGGTACCACCCCTTCAACATCAAACACAATATATTGGGAGAAGGGAGAAGTTGTATGGATAACGCCAACTGATTTGAGCAAATATAGTGGAGAAAAGAATATTGATAAAAGTGAAAGAAAAATTGCAAAAATTGCCCTCGAAAAAAATATTCTTAACTGTGTACCAATAAATTCAATTATTATATCCACGAGAGCTCCGGTGGGTTATGTTTCGATTAATAAAACTGAAGCATGTTTCAATCAAGGATGTAAGGCTCTTGTGCCAAAAGTATCTGGAACAATTTCACCAGATTTTTATTACTATTATCTCACTTTCAACAAATCACTGCTTGAACAAAGAAGTGGTGGAAGTACGTTTCAAGAATTGACGAAAAATTCCCTTGAAAAAATTCCAATTCTTTATCCATCATTTGCGGAACAAGAACAAATTGCTGCCATCCTCACCCGCTGCGATGAAACAATTGCCGCTGCCCGTGCGAATGTCGGAGCGGCGAAGGCGCTGAAGATGAAGATGATCAATGAGATGCTGAGTCCCGAAACCAGATGACAATATGACCAAGGAATCTGAAAAACCAAAAGAGATTGACAAGTCAATAGAGAATCATCCCAATGTTCAAGAACTCATCGCTGCCACTCCTGCAAAGAAATTAATCGATCCAAAATTAAAGCAAGAAATTTCCAATCTGATTAATAGCGGTACTACTGAAAATAAGATGAAAGCACTTGAAATCATTGAAAACCGTCACGATGAAATTTCCGGATTTTTTTTGTTAAACACGCTGGAAAATCTGCAAAAAGATTCTGATGAGGCGGTTCAGGTAAAAGCAAAAAATCTGTCTGAAAAAAATCTTGGCTATGACATTAAGGGCATTTCAATGCCATTTGGGAATCTGGGGAAAATATACGAAGGCACATTCAGCAAGTTAGCTACGGATCTTGCGCTTACCTCCACGGTATTTACCCAAATGCAGGATATTGCAAAAATAACCCGTAATTCTCTGGATATTCCCATATGTGCACTTGATCTGGGGATTGGCAAAGATTTTGCAAAACTTCACACAATTTTATCTGATGATTTACCCGGTCTTCAAATTCAATTTGGGATTGGCAAGGATTT
>CAYXFF010000030.1:5070-17037 GCA_964464185.1 uncultured Syntrophaceae bacterium
CCCAAAACTTCACACCGTTTTGTCTGATGATTTACCCGGTCTTCAAATTCAATTTGGGATTGGCAAGGATTTCCCAAAACTTCACACCGTTTTGTCTGATGATTTACCCGGTCTTCAAATTCAATTTCCTGATTTTTCTCCAATCCTGACTACAACGGAAATTGTCGCACCTATTTTAGATCGGAACAATCAACAGCTAACTATTCCCGAAGCATTAGGTAAAAGTGTATCAGAAGTCGAAAACGAACTAGATACTGCAATCCGCTCGAATACAGATGTCATCTTTAATTATGAAGGATATCAACTGATTGTTCTCCTTGAGCGTTTTTTACGTGAAAATATCCACGAAAGAATTTGTGTACCTTTCGAAGATACACTAACTGAAAGAATTGATCCGATAATAATTAACAACTGGGAATCTCGAAAAAAAAGGGAAGAAAACAATCCACTTTTGGATGGAAAATATCGGTTGATTGATCATTGCGATTTCAGTGATTTTAGAAAGATATTAGAAAAAGAAGAAAATTGCCAAGTGTTTTCAGATATACTCAATAGTCGTCAACTCAGAATTGTCATTTCAAAATTGGATGAACTTGAACCAATTCGGAATAAAATAGCCCATTCCAAACCATTAACGAAAAGGGAATTTGATAAACTAAAAATGTACGCGGAAGATATGGTACGCTTATTCAAGAAATAATGGGTAGATGTATACATTGGATATCGAACAAGGCATCCTCACCCGTTGCGATGAGACGATTGCCGCTGCCCATGCGAATGTCGGGGCGGCGAAGACGCTGAAGATGAAGATGATCAATGAGATGCTGAGTCCAGAGAATAACTAAACACAGAGGAGAGACAAGATGACCGATCACACCTTTGAAGAAATTCGATCGATTGCAATTGATATTCTCGCAGGAAAAGAACAGGTCCACTATACACCAAATCAATATGTTCATTTGGCTATCGGGGTTGCAGAAATAATTCAAAAAAAGGATCCCTGTTTCGGATCAGGTGAAAAATCTGGGAGAGATCCAAGGTTATCGACAAATGATGATCTTTTGTTTCAGGAAGTCTTTTGGGATTTATTCCGACAGGGTATCATCACATTGGGAATGGATGGTTCAAACAATAATTTCCCTTGGTTCAGAGTGTCAAGTTTCGGCAAAAAGATTCTTGATCTTCAGAACCCGTATTTTTTCCATGATGTCTCCATCTATGAAACCATAATCAGACAGAATATTCCGGATATTGATGATATCACATTATTATATCTAAAAGAAGCAATGCAAGCATTCCGTACTGGATGTCTTCTTTCATCATCAGTAATGCTGGGTGTCGCAGCAGAACATTCGTTCGAAAAATTATTGGAGACTATAACAGGAAATCCGAAGTATGAACCAATTTTTACAAGTGTGCATAAAGAACGATCAATCCTTCCGAAATTGAATAAATTCAAAACAATACTTGATCAACACATCGGGGAACTCAAACCAGAAATCCGGGAAGATCTCGATACAAATTTCTCCGGCATCATCGCAATTATCCGGAACTTCCGCAATGAATCTGGTCACCCGAGCGGAAAGATTATTTCACGGGAGCAATGCTACATCCTGTTACAGCTGTTCATCCCGTACTGCAAGAAGATCTACCAGTTGAAAGCATTCTTTGAAAAAACTGTTTGATTTGCTTAAGTACATTCGCAGATTGTCGGAAGGAAAAGGATAATAATTTATATTATCACCGAAGTATATTCAAACATACACAGCGAATTTTCCCTTCGGAACTCATCATATAGGGGAGCCTCTGAAAATGAAATATAAGAATCCCCCCATTGTAGAAGCCATTTGTGAATTCCGTTTTTCAAAAGAAACAAAATGGGATCCCACTATTCCCGGTTCGGTGTATGAGAGAATAAAGGATCATTTTCCTGTCAAAGAAAGTAAAATCGAACAGCAACTGAGTCTGAAAGCTGATGCGAGTGGTCTTAGCCAAAATTTTGTCTCAACTCCACGGGCGGTTATGCTTTCACAGGATCGCACTTCGCTCGTACAGGTAGGCCAGAGCCTCCTCTCGATCAATCACTTGAAACCTTATGCTGGTTGGGAAAATTTCCGGCCGAAAATCAAGTTGGCATACGATACAATCCGTAAGGTAACGGATATCGAAGGAATCGATAGGATGGCTCTCGTATATGTTGACAGGATCGAAATACCTGGCGAAGATATCGAAATGGAAGATTATTTTAACTTCTATCCCTACCTTGGGCCCGAATTACCTCAGTCTCACGTGAATTATATGGTCGCGTGTGCATTTCCTTATAATGATGAACGGGATCTCTGCAAGATTCAGTTAACAGCGGCGATGCCAACAAAGAAAGACCACTTGGCTTCCCTGCTTACAACCGAATACTTCCTTGCGAAGAAAAAAACAGTTTCGCCAGATAATGCCCTTGAATGGATGGAGCAGGCACATACAACGGTAAGGGAATTATTCAAGGGAAGTATTACAGAAAAACTGGAGAATTTATTCAAGAGGATCGATTAGATGACGTACGCGGTTATCAAATCCTTCGGAAGTTTTCCGCCAATCAAAACCATCGAACTCAGTCCGTGCGAAGAATCGGTTCCATGGCGGATATCCCTTATAGAACGACTTGAATTCCTGTCCCAGAATACATTCACGGGATCTAGCCATTCGGAGTTTATCTTTGATATCGCCGATATTGTAAAAAATACAATAAATACCGTAACTATCGAGAACTCATTACTATTCTTACAATACTATCTTGGTTTTGAATTTCCCAATCCGGGAAAAGTCATCGACTATCTTCAGAAGCATCGGAATCTTTACGATATTGTCCTTTATGCATGCATTCTGACGGAAGAACAATTCGGCCAACGTGCTCAGATCAGTCTTGAGCTCTATCAGGATCCGGAAATCCATGATGAATATCTTACAATATTTGTCCGACAGGAAGAGTACGAACCAGATATCATCGATAAGATTGACGTAATCTGCCGGGAATATGAGCCGGGTCTCGCTGGAATTGATGGATACCTTCTCGTGAATACGGATTTCCAGCCGCCCGTGGTGTAATGCATGCCATTTGAGTGGGCACATTTTTTAGATATTGCTAAATTTCTCCTTGAGCATGGAAGACAGGTTTCGATACCACAGGATGCTGCATATCGATCGGCAATAAGTCGTGCATATTATGCAGCCTTCGGCCACGCAAAAGTGTTCGCAACAGATACACTGAATTTTATTCCGTTGGGAAATGAAGAGGATCATATCCTCCTTCGGGATTTTTTTAAGGATAACCAAAGACCGGGGGTTTCGCGACATCTGACCCAGCTGCGTCAGTGGAGAAACCAGAGCGATTATGATAACCCTTGTTACATTATCAACGAAAGCCAGACGAGAAGAGCTATCCAGCAGGCAGAAAGTCTCATTCAATCGATGAATACCTGACAATCACGAAGTGAACCACAATGTCCTTCACCGAAGCCAACACCGTCCGGGATGGCATTCGGGATCATATCAGGAAGACCGGCTGGACCTATATCTCCCGGAAAGATCTCCCAAGAGAAGAGACTGATGTTTTTGTTGAACCTCATCTCGTTGAAGCCCTAACAAAAATAAATCCGGAGATTGCAAAAAACCCGGATCGCGCTGACGAAGTGATCTACAAACTCCGGGCAATCCTTCTCTCCGTCCAGTCCGAAGGGCTCGTCCGGGCCAACGAAAAATTTTCGGCATGGCTCAATGGTGAATTCAGCATGCCGTTCGGGAAGAATGGTGAGCATGTCCCGGTCAAACTCATCGATTTTGATAATCCCGAGAATAACACGTACACGGTTACAACCGAATACTCGTTCTCCACCGGCTCCGTCACCAAGCGAATGGATGTCGTGCTGCTGGTCAACGGCATCCCGCTCATCATAGGTGAGTGCAAGACACCGGTCAGGCCGTCCGAGACCTGGTTCGATGCGGCGTATGATATCAATGAGACCTATGAGAAATCCGTGCCGGCACTCTTTGTACCAAACGCATTCTCGTTCGCAACCGAAGGAAAGGCATTCTATTACGGGGCAGTGAGAATCCCGATTGATAGCTGGGCCCCGTGGCGCGAAGAGATCAACCTGAATGCCCCAAACCTCTCCGCGATAATGTCCACGATCAAATCACTGCTCACTCCGGTTGTCATTCTGGACATCGTGAAAAATTTCATGGTTTTTGCCACGAACAAGAAGAACCAGAAGATCAAGATCATCTGCCGTCACCAGCAGTATGATGCTACAAACCTGATTGTCGAGCGGGTGAGAAACGGGAAACCCAAGAAAGGGCTCATCTGGCACTTTCAGGGCAGCGGCAAGTCGCTCCTCATGGTCTTTGCTGCCCAGAAACTCCGCGTCGATCCCAAGCTGAAAAGTCCCACGGTTATTATTGTCGTGGATAGGATCGATCTCGATACCCAGATCACCGCGACGTTCAATGCAACGGAGATTCCCAATACCGTTACCGCAGCCACACGGGAAGAACTCCAGCGACTCCTGACACAGGACACCCGGAAGATCATCATCACAACCATCTTCCGGTTCGCTGAAGCCGAAGGTGTCCTCAACAGCAGGGACAACATTATCGTCATGGTCGATGAAGCACACCGGACACAGGAAGGCGATCTCGGCAGGAAGATGCGAGCAGCTCTCCCCAATGCATTCCTTTTCGGATTGACCGGCACTCCCATTAACAAGATCGACCGGAACACGTTCTGGGCGTTCGGTGCAGAAGAGGATAAGCAGGGATACCTCAGCCGGTACACACTGGAGCAGTCCATCCGGGACAAGGCAACCCTGCCCCTCCACTTCGAACCTCACCTGCTGGAGTATCATATCGATCAGAAATCTATCGAAGAAGAATTCGCAAAAATTACCGACAATCTCACATTGGACGAGCGCAACGAGCTGGCCAAACGGGCTGGCAGGAAATCCAATTTTGTCCATGGCGAAAAGCGGGTCAGGGATATCGCAGCTCACATTATCAAGCACTACCAGCAGAACGTCTATCCCAACGGGTTCAAGGCGATGATCGTCTGTTATGACCGGTTCGCGTGTGTCCAGTACAAGAACGCTCTGGATACCCTGATCGATTCCGAGATGTCGGACATCATCATGACCGTTGCCCCGACTGATCCGGATGACTGGAAGAAGAAATGGGACCGGAGCCGGGACAACCAGGAGAAAATCCTTGACCGGTTCCGGGACCAGACCGATCCATTGAGTATCCTCATCGTTACGTCAAAGCTCCTCGCCGGCTTTGACGCCCCGATCCTGCAGACCATGTACCTTGACAAACTGATGAAGGATCATACGCTGGTCCAGGCAATCTCCCGGGTCAACCGCCCCTATCCGAAGAAATCCCACGGGCTGATTGTCGATTATATCGGTGTGTTTGACAAGGTGAGCCGGTCGCTCATGTTCGATGAACAGGAGATGATTACTGTTGTCCGGAACCTTTCCGAACTGAGGGAGAAACTGCCCGGAGCAGTAAAGAAATGCCTGGATTATTTCCCGGGTATCGATCGGACCGTCAAGGGATATGAAGGACTCATGGCTGCACAGGAGCACCTGCCAACGAATGAGATCAAGGATCAATTCGCCCTTGACTTCTCCTATCTCTCGCGGCTCTGGGAGGCGTTGTCACCGGATAAATGTCTTGAGGAACACAAGGATACCTATCGCTGGCTGAGCCAGGTCTACGAATCTGTCAAGCCTACGAGCGGGCGGGGCAAGCTCATCTGGCATGTATTGGGTGCAAAAACTCTGGATATCATGAACGAGCATGCCCATCTTGCAGCGATTCATGATGATCTTGAATTCTATATCCTTGATGAAAACACCCTTAAGGGACTTGTTGAATCGCAGTACCCGAAAAAGATCAAAGAGATTGAATTCAGGATCACTCGTCGCCTCCATAAGCATCTCGATAATCCCAAATTCATTATGCTGGGAGAGAAGCTGGAGAAATTAAAACTCGAATATGAGAAGGGATTCTTCAGCAGTCTTGAATTTTTAAAACGACTGCTCAGTCTTGCAAAAGAGGTCCTTGAAGCAGAAAAAGAAGTCGAGCCAGAGGATGAGAGGAAAAAAGCGAAGGCTGCTCTCACTGAACTTTTCAATGAAGCTAAAAATGAAAAGACACCAATCATTGTCGAGCGGGTTGTCAATGATATTGACGGGGAGATTGTCAAAGCGATCCGGTTCCCTGAATGGAAACAATCCATTGCGATGGAGCGGGAGATCCAGAAAACTCTTCGCCAGACTTTAAAGAAATATAATCTTCACACAGATCAGGAATTATTCAGGAAAGCGTACGCGTATATCCGGCAATATTATTGAAGAAAGAATTCATTTGATTGCCGCGTGCGGATGGGATCGAGTGGGAGGTGGTGGTGGCGAGCCGGCGGTGCTAGGTGTTGACGCAGGCGATGCTGGGGAAGGCGTTCAAAGGGGAACTTGTTCCTACAGATGCTGAAATTGTTCAGGTAGACAGGAAGGCGTATTAACATTGAGGATAATTATCGAATAAGTCACATGAAAACATGATGAGATTCAGACTTTAGTGAATTTAATATTACGAGGATTGATTATGGTTCGTAGAAGGCGAGTGAATTTTAAAGCATCGGGTGGAAAGGTAAGTTTCTTGGCAAAGCCTAAGAAAAAATCGTCAAAGAAGAAGAGATGAATCTATAAAATGTCAGAAATTTTTTTTCATACGGTTCTAAAAGAACAAATAAAAAAAATTACTCAAGAATCCGGCAAATATAAAAAAATTAACATTGAGAGAAACATTCCAATTCCACATCCGAATATTGAATTAGTTTTTCATTATAAACCCGAAGTAAATTTAATAACAAAAACTGGGAAAAAAATTGTTTTTGAAATACTTGATGATCAAATTAATGATTATAATCTCATTTTAGCGGATATCATTCAATGTTATTTAGTTGAAAATGTTTCAAGAGTATTTTTTATCTCTAAAAATGAGGAGGGAGCAAAATTAACAACAAAACTAACAAAAATTTTGGGTGCAATTTTACAAGAAAAAGGTTTTTTTAAAAATGAAATCCCGAAGGTGATGATTTATACAATCACTTATGAAGAACTCCGTTCTGGCAATCCATATGAAATATTGAAAAAAATTGCAAAAGAAGATAAATGGGGATAACGTTGAAAAATATCATCCCCTCCGCCAGCCGCTCTCGCGCAATCGCCCCCGCCGCCTTTGAGTTTCTGTTCCAGCACTTCGCGGTGAGGAAATTCAGTGGAGTATTCAACGACGCGGATGCCACGAAGCGGGAGGTTCGGGTGACGGACTCGCAAAGACACTCATTTTCTGAAATCAATTTTCCCGTTCGATAAGACTTCCAGTTCACTCGTTTTGATTTTGTTTTGGATTACGTTGGTTATTCTCGAAACTGCCTTATCAGTTCGCCTTGATAAGCCAAATATTTTCAAGGTTGAAAAAATCAGATCATCCTTTGTTGTCGCATATTGCTGACGGAGAATGTAATTGATTGCTTGGTTTATCTCTTCGTTGCAGATCCAATCGATATCTATTCCGTGATTCGGTTTTCGCTTTCGTAATACTGCCTCCGGTGTAACGGTTGGCCAGATGAAAGGTTTTTGGATTCTGAAAGCGCCACGTGCCTCGCCGACACGGCAGGCATAATCGATCCTGTCCCGGAATTTCTTATTGAATCGGGGGATATTTGCGAGGATCTTTATCCTCTGGCAAAGTTCGTCGAAATGAATTGGAGCCTCTGCAGTAACAATCTTCGAAATTGCCTGGATCAGTTCCGGTTCAGGAATATACAACAAATCAGGGCTGATTGAAAGAGAATCACAGAATGAATACTCCGGTATTGCAAGAGCTTGTTCTTTCTGGAGCGACTGTTGAGGGATAACCGGCGGAACAGGTATTTCTTTCACCGGTTGTATTTCCGGATCTGGCAGAATCTTTTTTGGTTCGGGCTGAGGGGCAACAGGAAGCAGTTTTACCCTCTCAATTTCATCGATCAACTTCTTTTTCGTTGCTGCTGTATCCCGGTACCAGTCCGTAGACCAGACCCGGTGGATCTTCCAGCCGAGTCCCTCAAGGATCTGCTGGCGCAGCCGGTCCCTGTCCCGGGCAACACGGGAGGAATGGTATTGGGCGCCATCGCACTCGATACCGATCAGGTATTGGCCCGGTTGCCGGGGATCAACAACTGCCATATCAATCCGGAATCCCGCACAGCCAATCTGTTTATGCACCTCATAGTTCCCTGATGTCAGGAAATCATATACGGCCTCCTCAAAGGGAGATTCTGAATCCCCTCCGGAGACGGTTGAACAGGAGAGGTCGCCACTCTCAGCATACTGCAGGAATAATTTCAGAATCTTAACGCCGAGAACGGACGAATCAGTAACCTTGAGATCTCTAAACGTAAAATTGGAATATACAACACATCGTTGCCGTGCCCGGGTGATAATGACATTCAGCCGCCGTTCACCGCCTTCCTGGTTCAGCGGCCCGAAATTCTGGTATAACTGGCCGTTGCTGTCTTTGCCGTACCCGATACTGAGAAAGATTACATCCCGTTCATCCCCCTGGATTGTTTCCAGATTTTTGACAAAAAATTTTTCCGGCAGATCTTCACGGAAGAATTCCTCCATCTCCGGGTACTGGTATCGCAGCGCTTCGACCTCATCGAGAATTGCCTGTTGTTGTTTGATATTAAAAGTGCCGACACCAAGGCTTCTTGCCGGATACTGTTTAAAGTGCTGAAACACTGCCTGTGCCACAATCTTTGCTTCGGCACGGTTGATCTGGCTTTTACCCCGGTCATAGATGGTATCGGGCAGATGGATGAAAGTCAGCCCGATATCATCGGAGCGCTTCGCAGGTGACGGATAGACAAATAATTTGTTGCCATAGAACTCGGCATTGGAGAGGGCGATCAGGGATTCATGCCTGCTCCGGTAATGCCAGCGGAGTGTTTTTGAGGGAAAACTTACGTTACAGAGATTGAGGATACTCTCCATGCCGGATGATATCGAAGGGATAGTCTCCGGGTCATCAATCTCGTCTGCAATCATTTTATCGAAAAATGATGTCGGAGGGAGCTGCCGGGAATCCCCCATCACAACAGCCTGATTTCCACGGAGCAGGGCCCCCAGCGCATCCTCAGGTCGCACCTGACTGGCCTCATCAAAAATGATCACATCAAACTTTATTGTCCTTGGATCCAGAAACAGAGCGACAGAAAGAGGGCCCATCATGAAACAGGGGTTGATCTTCTGGATAAGCCCCCCGGTATTTTTTATGAGTTGCCGGATTGGCATCCTGCCTCGTTTACGCTCAAACTGCTGTTTGAGGATCCCCAGTTCAGAGTTGGGAGATGCTTCTGCATTGATATCCGGTCTCTTCTTCTCGAAGAGTTTCCAGATCAGTCGCCAGCGGTTTACTTCGATAATTTTTCGATCAAGGTCAGCAAAGGATCGGATCTTACTCTCGTGGGTATCCCCAAGGAATCTCGCGAGTGCCGGACGTTCCTCAAACGCTTTTCTTAAAAGTTCTTCAGTGAAACTACCCTCAAATGCAGGAACAATATCCTCCGGCGGCAGGTTCTGTTCTTCGAGAATGTCAATGAAATAGCGGCCAAGGGTAGATCTGCAGTCCTGAGAATAATTCGCGTAATGACTCCAAGCTTGCAGGAGAGAAATATTCTGTTCCCATAGTGAAAAGAGCAACTGATATTTCGAAAATTCAAGGATTTCTTCTTTTTGTAAAAACCGCTTTTCTGAAGAAAATTTCAGGCGCTGGAAGAGCTCGAACTTCTGTTGAAGGAAAACCTGAAATGCGCCGGATAACTCCTCCGTTGCTTTTTCAATACTTACCGGAGAGACCCCCCGGCTCATCATTTCGACAGTCTTTTCGGTAAATACATCCTCCAGCATCTTCCGCCGGAATTTTACGATCCATTTCGAAAACTCCTTCAGATGCATCGGATAACTGTCTTCATCTTTCCAGAGGGAACCAAAAAGGGATCTTCCCGAATCGCCGTTAGCACGGATTTGTTTGCGTTCATTGGTGCATTTGAGTATGTTGGAGAGATCTTCGATAATCTCTTTATCTGAATGTGCACCGCCATCGAGGTAAAGTGAATGTGCCTGTTGTTTCAGTTTCCGGTACGGGGAGTTGAAAAGGGAGTTGAAAAATTTTGACAGGACAAATTGTTTTGTCAGCGGGGAGAATTCCTTACACAATAATTCAAGATCTTCATCAAGGATACCGCTCTTAAACCTTCCCAGAATCTGTTCGTGCATCTGCTGAAAGTTTTCGATTTTTTCGATAATGGCAACAACCTGCTGGTTTGGCTGGTTCCATGAATCATTTAAAAGAAGATTCCGATCAATCGGATTGGGAGATACAAAGAGTTTCGTTGCCCCGATTGCATTCGTCAGTTCGTTGATATTATTGGGATACGAAAGACCGGTAACCTCTGCGAGGGCCTCCATTTTTTTCTGGAGTTCAAAGAAAGCATTTTTTGTATTCTGAATCGTGAGTTTGAGAGTTGTTTCATCGAAAGGATGAACAACACCGGGATTGCATCCGTACCAAGGTTGCCGCTGAACCGGACGGACTTTTGGCAATATTTCCGCCAGATTGTTTAATGCTACAATACTGGCCTGCCATTCCTGTTCAGAAATTTTATCTGCATCGGGAAGATGGAACCTGACCATCTCCCGTGATTGCTGGCGGAAATGTTTTTTCACTTTCTCATTTTGTCCATATAAGAAAAATGGAGTAAGATTCCTGCCCCCGATAGGAGTGTACAAGGCTTTGAGATAGTCATTCAGTTCGCTTTTCAGGGATTCAAGATGTGAAATTTGATCTGTTACATTCACTTCTCTGGGAGGGAGTATATTGAGGGTCCGCTGGATTTTCTGGTGGAGCTCTTTGATATTAGCCTTTTTACTATGGAGTTCGAGACAAAAATCACCCAGACCAACATTATCCAGCCTCTTCTTAACGACTTCGAGAGCTGCCATTTTCTCACTGATGAAGAGGACGGTTTTTCCCTGTGCCAGAAGATCCGCAATCGCATTTGCGATTGTCTGTGATTTCCCGGTCCCTGGCGGCCCCTGAATAACAAGATTTTTTCCGGCTTTGATATCTTCAATAGCAGCAATCTGGGAGGAATCAGCATCAAGGATATGGTACACTGAATCCGCCCGAATTTTTTTATCTACTTCTTCCTCATCAAATCCAGGTATTTTGGGACTATTGGGATCAGGATTAAAGAGTGCATTAATCAAGGGATGTGTTGCCGGTTTCATTCCATCCGGCCAGGTTGTGCTGTCAAGATCCTTGTACATCACAAATTTTGAAAAACTGAAAAAATCCAGACAGATTTCGGAAAAAATATTCCACTTTTTTTGATTCTGAATCGCTTCTTTTACTTTTCCAAAATATTCATCGATTCCCCCTTTTTCATCGGGCATCTCGAAATCCGGTAAGGAAACTCCCTGTTCTTTGAGTTTTTCCTTAAGAGAGATATTAGTGAGAATATCCTCACTTGTCCATTGAAGTGAGAAAGATTCCCTTACCTCTCCACGTTTCAATTCTACGGGAATAAGAATAAGCGGAGCTCTTGATGGCTTTTCTGCAGAAGGGGAATCATACCACTCAAGAAATCCAAGCGCAAGGAAGAGAACGGTATACCCTTGCTCATCTACAACGGTTTTTGATTCCTGAGCGATGTAATAGAGTTTTTTCTTAAGTGTATCTGCATCAAAAGGAGTATCTATAAATTTGTCAGACCACTGATCCTGCACCTTAGTATCAGGAGATCGCGGTTTCCATTCCGATGATTTCTGTTCGGGTAATCCATTGCCTGTTATTTGTTGATTATCCTGC
>CAYXFF010000031.1:0-3423 GCA_964464185.1 uncultured Syntrophaceae bacterium
GCCGTCATCGGCCGTCCGAATGTGGGCAAGTCATCCCTTGTCAATAAGATCCTGGGTTACGAGAGGACGATCGTGAATCCTGTTCCTGGAACCACAAGAGATTCCATCGATACCCCTTTCGATCTCCATGAAAAAAAATATCTTTTGATCGACACCGCCGGCATCCGCCGGAAAAGCCGGATCAGCCTCAGACTTGAGAAATACAGCGTCATAGAAGTCCTGAAGGCCATCGGCCGCTGTGATGCGGCCCTCATTCTCATCGATGCCGAAGAAGGCGTCACAGATCAGGACGCGCGGATTGCCGGCCTCGCTTATGAAAGGGGAGTCCTCTGCGTTCTCGTGATCAACAAGTGGGACATTCTCGAGAAGGACGACAGCACTCTCGGCCTTTACGTCAAAGAGGTGAAAAAAAGTCTGAAGTTTCTCGATTTCGCGCCAATCGTTTTCGTATCCGCCTTGACCGGCCAGCGTGTGCCCAAAATCTTTGAAGCCATCGATACGGCCTACTCGCAGTACACCCGAAGGGTCCCGACATCGACATTGAATGCCCGTGTCCGTGAATTCATGGAGAAGAAACCCCCGCCCCGTCACAAGAACAGGCCGAACACGCTCGGTTATGTAACCCAGACATCGGTGAAGCCGCCCACCTTCGTCTTCTTCGTCAGGGAGCCCGGGGCCGTGCATTTCTCCTATCAGCGCTATCTCGTCAACCAGATCCGTGAGGCCTTCGGTTTCGAACACACTCCGATCCGGCTTATCTTCCGCAGGAAAAGCAGATGAGCCTGATTGAACATCCTCCTCATGGCAAATGATAACTGAGGATCATGAATGCCTTGGGTGTTGCCCTCTGCCTCTGATCCATCAAGTGCTTTTCCCTGTCACCGTCGTCTGCCCCGTCGTGCTGTCGTACACAACCTGCTTTGCACTGTTTGATGAACTCACCGTTATTTTGTAATCTCTTGCGATATTGTTGACAGGTTTGATAACCACCATGTGTCCCGGCGTCACATTCCGCAGGCCGTACACTGCGAGATCGGAGAGTTTGGTCGTGTAGCTGTTTTTATCCATACCATAGACCTCTTCAGCGAGACGCACGGAATTGCAATCCGACTGCATCGCGACCACGTAGGTCCGATCCTTGTAAATCCCGTACTGGGGGATGGCAATGGCCGCCAGAATCCCGATTATGGCTACGACAATCATCAACTCCACGATCGTGAAACCTTTCCGCCCTTTTCCCGTTTTTCCCATCATGTCGCGTCCTCCTTTTTTGAATGAACGGTTTGTGAAAATATTTTGGGGAGAAGATTCACATCTGCAGAATGAATTTGCAATGCTTGAACATTATGCAGTATTTCGCGGAGATGCTTCAGGTATCATATTTTACCGCCAGGGGTTTCTCTCTTCTTTCCCCGCTGCTTCATGCGTCTCTTCGTTTTGAACAAAGGATAGAATAATGACCTGAAATGTTGTAAAAGGTTTCTGTCGGAAAACGGGAAGGATATTCACCTCATGGGGAAAATACGAACGGACTACGTGATCTGTGCCGGCCTTCTGGTTTCCGTTCTGATTGTTTTCTGGCCAACGCTTGGTCATGAATTCATCAATTATGATGATTTCTCCTATGTGGTCCATAACAACCATGTGAAGAGCGGACTCACATTGCCGGGAATCCGGTGGGCCTTCACTTCGACCTATGCGAGCAACTGGCATCCCGTAACCTGGCTCTCCCACATGCTCGATTGCCAGCTCTTCGGACTGAGGCCGGGCGGACACCATTTCACGAATCTTCTCTTCCATGCCGCAAACACGATCCTGCTCTTTCTGCTCTTGAGAACGATGACCGGGGCCTTATGGAGGAGCGCAATCGTGGCGGCACTCTTCGCCGTTCATCCTCTCCATGTGGAATCCGTGGCATGGGTCGCCGAGCGCAAGGATCTTTTAAGCACTTTTTTCATGCTCATAACCCTTTCGGCATATGCGGGCTACGTGCGGCAACCGGGGTGGAAAAGGTATGTTCCTGTGATCTTTCTTTTCGCCGTCGGCCTCATGGCGAAACCAATGCTCGTGACCCTGCCTTTTGTCCTTGTCCTTCTGGATTACTGGCCACTGGATCGTCTGGAGATGGACGGCAAGTCCCGTAAGCAGAAGCTAACGGTCCTGAAGCGGCTCCTTCTTGAGAAGGCTCCTCTTTTCCTTCTTTCGGCCGCTTCATCCGTGATCACGATTTTTGCTCAGACCAGTGCGATCTGGAATCTAGCTGATATTCCGATTCCGACCCGATTGGGAAATGCAATCATCTCCTATGCGAAATACCTTGGACTGACTTTCTGGCCGACGGACCTCGCGATTATTTATCCTTATCCCGATTCCCTTTGTTTTTTGGAGATGATCCTGGCTTCTGCCGTTCTGGTCGTTATCTCCACTTTCGTTTTCCTGACCGCGAAGAAACACCGCTATCTTCCGGTCGGATGGCTCTGGTTTCTGGGAACCCTGGTTCCGGTTATCGGTATCGTCCAGGTCGGCTCCCAGGCCATGGCGGACCGGTACACCTATATCCCCCTCATAGGCATTTTTATCATGCTGGCCTGGGGCGGAAGCGATCTCTTTGAGCGTTTCAAATGGAGCGCAAAGGCCTCGGAGATCATCACGGCGGGATTGATCCTTGTTCTCATGACGCTGTCCGCTCGCCAGGTCGTGTTTTGGAAAGACGGCATCACTCTCTTTCAGCACACCATTCGGGTAACCTCTGATAATTACGTCGCCCATAACAATCTCGGAATAGCTCTGGCCCATCAGGGGAAAAGGGATGAGGCCTCTATTCATTTTCGTGAGGCTCTGCGGATCAGCCCCATCTACACGCACGCCCGTTACAACCTGGCTCTCAACTGCCAGAATGAAGGAAATATCGATGAGGCAATAGTCCATTACAGGGAATTGATCCGCCTGAGCCCTTCGGCGGATGGCCGTAACAATCTGGCAGTGGCTCTTATGGCCCGCGGGGAGTACGAGGAAGCGGCCGAACAGCTTTTAAAGGCCATACAGGACGATCCCGGCAATGCCAGGGCCTACAATAACTACGGTGTCATCCTCATGCAGAAAGGCGACACCGATGCGGCCAGACTTCAGTTCGAAAAGTCATTGCGTCTCGATCCAAACTATGAAAATGCCCGAAGCAATCTGGCCCTGATCCGGAAATCAAGAGAGAAAAAACCATAAAAAAGGGGGCTCAAAGAGCCCCCTTTTTCCAGCTAACCTTTTTCAGGATCAGCTTGTTGTGGTCTGGCCGGTTGCGCTGTCGTAAACGACCGTCTTCGTCGACTTGTCTGACGTCAAGGTGACCGTATAGCCCGTGGTTCCTACCAATGCAACCGTTGCCGCGTTCCCCGCCGACACCTTAACCCCGCCGAAAGCAGAGAGGTC
>CAYXFF010000031.1:3523-16999 GCA_964464185.1 uncultured Syntrophaceae bacterium
ATCATCAGCTCAACCAGGGTGAAACCCTTCTGCCCTCCCCTCCTTTCCATCATGATGTCTCTCCTTCCTTAGTTTGAAAATCAGGAAAATCCCGGTACTATTGATCAATCACACGATCCGGTGCGACTCTATACTCTGATAGAAGCAAGTCACGTGCCAGGCAACTGCCGCCGGAGGCGAAAACCGGCCCCATACACGCTATCCATCGTGATATCAATATATTGTCCATGTTCATGTCGGATGTCTCAAATAAGATTCCCTGGCATCAACATCGAAGACTGGGTCAACTTCACCGTTAAACGGTGATTTTCACCTGTCCGCGGAACTCAGATCTACGAGATTCCAAGTTTTTCAATACGATGTTTGAGTGAATCATAGCTGACATTCAGCAGTTCCGCTGTTCTCTTCTTGGATCCCCCAGCTTTTTGAAGGGCCTTCCTGATGAAGGACCTCTCCACTTCAGCCATCGTTTCATTCAGATCAAGACCCCCATCCGGGATCTCAGGTTCAGGCGGGAACAAGCTCTCATGTTGCTGGTCTCTCGAGATGACAAGATTCTCCGGCAGGATGATGTTCGACGTCTCCAGCGCGACGCTTCTCTCTATGATGTTTTCGAGTTCCCGGACATTGCCGGGAAATTCATACTCCATCAGGAGTTCCATGGCATAGGCGGATATTTTCTTTATTTCCTTCCCGAATTCTTTTGAGTACTTCTCGATGAAATACTTCGTCAGTATCGGTATGTCCTCTTTTCTCTTCCGGAGAGGCGGTATCTTTATGGGAATGACATTGAGACGATAATAAAGGTCTTCCCGGAAGCTTCTGTTTTTCACCTTCTCCTGCAGATTTTGATGGGTCGCCGAGATGAGCCTGAAATCAATTGTGATGTCTTCCGATCCGCCGATTCTCCTGAAGCTCTTTTCCTGGACCGCTCTCAGCAGCTTCACCTGCAAAACAGGCGGAAGTTCGGCAATCTCATCGAGAAAGACCGTTCCTCCGCTCGCGACCTCGAAAAGCCCCATCTTATCGGCATAGGCACCCGTGAAAGATCCCTTCATGTACCCGAACAGCTCACTCTCCAGCAGATTCTCAGGCAGTCCTCCGCAATTGATGGCGACAAACTGTCTGTTCCCCCGGGAGCTGTTTTCATGAATCGCCCGGGCCACCAGCTCCTTTCCCGTCCCGCTTTCTCCGAGGATCAGCACATTTGCGGGCGTGTCGGCCACCTTCTTCACTTGTGAATAGACCTTGAGCATTTCCCTGCTCCTGCCCACGATGTTTCCGAAATACAACGCATCGTCTCCGGATTTGGCGAGAAAGGTATCGTCCTGGCTCCCCAATCCCTTCTTTCGCAGGGCTTCCTGAACCATGGTCTTGAGGTCTTCGATGTCGAAGTTTTTCTCAAGGTAATCATAAGCGCCTTCCCGCATGGCGGCCAGCGCCGTATCCCCGGAGGCATACGCGGTAATGAGGATGACCACGGTATCCGGGGATATCTCCTTGATCCCCTTCAGGACATCAATCCCGTCTACCCTTGGCATTTTAAGGTCCGTCAAAACGAGATCGTATTTCTTCTTCCGGCACTGATGGATCGCCGCTTTGCCGCTCTCCACGGCATCGACATCATATCCTTCTTTCTCCAGCATGATCTGCAGAAGCTCCTTCATGCCCCGGTCATCATCCACGATAAGAATTCTTCCCATTCCGCTTCCCTGTCCTTTGATTGTCCCGCGCGTCCATGGTCAGGATTCCACCCCGCCTCCGTGCGACGGCAAGCTGACATTGAATCGCGTCCCTCTTCCCGTCTCGCTTTCGACCTCGATTTTACCCCCGTGGCTTTCCACGATCCTGTTCACGATGGCGAGACCCAGGCCGGACCCTCTTTCCTTTGTTGTGTAAAAGGGCTCGAAGACCCTCGCGAGATCTTTTTCTTCAATTCCGCAACCCTGATCCTGGATCCATATTTCCACGTATTCTTTTCCATCAAGATGGACCTCTTTCGTTCCTATCTCAAGCCGCCCCCCATCCGCCATGGACTGGAGGGCGTTCACGGCAAGGTTCCAGACCGCCTGCCTGATTTCCAGCCTGTTGCCACGGACATTTGCCCGAACGGACATATGGGCCTCCACCTCGACCTCCTCTTTCCATTCCGGCGTGAATCGGATGGACTCAAGAACATCGGCGATGATTTCATTTACATCGAGCCTTTCGTTGCTGTCAAGGCTGGGTCTCGCGAGGAGCAGAAAATCCTTCAGGAGCGCTTCAAGCTGGTCCTTCCCCCTCAAAATGATCCTCATGAGCCGCTCGTTCATGTCCTTCTCCCCGAGCTTGAGATCACTCCTCAGCATCTGGACGGAGCCGCTGATGGACGCCAGGGGATTTCTCATTTCGTGCGCGAAACAGGCCGACATCTCACCGATCAGGGCCAGCCGCTTGTTTCGTTCAATCTCTTTCTCCATGTTCCTCACGGATGTGAGATCCTGAAAAACCAGTATATCCCCGATCCGTTCACCCGCTTTGCCGCTTAAACGCGACGCGGAAAAACCCATAATTCGCTTTCCCTTCTCTCCCCTGTCCAGGATCAGTTCAAACCGGTTTCTGTCGTTTCCTCTTAAGACATCCGCTTCCTTTCCTTCCAGCCGGTTCAGGATTCCGGGGAAAAGCTTCTCCAGCTTGACTCCCCTCACGTCCTGAAACCTGTAACCCGTGATTTCTTCCGCCGCCCGGTTGAACGATTTCACCTCTCCCTGGAGATCAAACGTCAATATCCCCGTATCAACGGATTCTATGATGCTCCGGTGCAGCAAGTCGAGCTGATTAAAGGCGTCTTCCTTCTCCGCGAGAAGCCGGCGGAGTTTCTTTTCGCTGACGACCACGAAACTGGTAAGGAATGCCACAATGTAGAAGGAAACAAAATGAATGAATATGCGTGAGAACACAAAGCCCGCGCTGTGATCATACACCGCTGCCGTCCCATGAACGGACTGGATGAATCCGTAATATTCGAAATCCAGCAGGAGACCATAAAGAATACCGCTTGCTGAGGCGATAATGAGTCCGCCCCTCCTTTCGAGAAACAGGACGGAATAGATAATGACAAGAGGGTAGAAAACGGAATAGACGCTTTCGATTCCGCCCGTCACGAAAACGAGCACGGTCACCAGCGCCACGTCCATGAGGGTCTGGATGTAGATATTGATCCTGATGCTCGCCAGGAACCGGAGGAGAAGAAGATAGATAAACGTCAGAAAATAGGTTATGATGATGATATAATAAAGATAAACGATCGAGACGCCGGGCAGAGACGTGGTGCCCTTGATCTGAACAAAGGCAGCAACTCCCAGAAGAAAAGTGACAATGACAACCCTGAAAAACATGAGCCAGCGAAGTCTCCTGAGCAGACTTCCGCCGGGAAGAAGATGATTGTTCATTTTTTTACCAACAGCAACTTTACAAGAATTTCAGAATGCCCCCCTGCACCGGGCACATTTAAAGACGATCTCCCCAATGATCATTATAGGTTTCACACTTAATTATTTGAATGCTATACCATTTTCCCTTCTAAATCTATTGAATTCATCCCGTCGGTTCACCCTATGCTGAGGCCTCTGCTCCCGATCCTTCTCTGCTTCATGGCGGGAATTACGGCAGGCTACACCCGCTCTTTCCCGGAATCATTTTTGACCGCCGCCCTTATTCTCTTATGTATACTTCTTCTTGTCTCCACTGTCAACCAATGGAAACGCTTGAGCTTTTCATTCGCGTGCGTGTCCATATTCATGCTGGGCATTCTGAATGTTCATCACGATATCCATGTGATCCCGGGCGCCCATGATATCAGCCGGTTCGCCGACAGCAAAAAAATGACGCTCGAGGGCATCGTTGCAGACAGCCCGAGGGTCTTTCCTGAAAGGGCGGAATTGATCATTGAGACAACAAAGATCATCGAGGCCCGCAGTATCGTACCCGTTGAAGGAAGGATTCTGCTGTCTCTCAATGACAACAGCGGGCTGCCGAATTACGGAGACCTCATTCGATTCAAGACAAAACTCAAGCCTCCCCGCAATTTCAACAACCCCGGCGGATTCGATTACGTGAGGCACATGCGCATGAAGGGCATACGTCTTCGCGGGACCCTCGACAAGACCGGGTTTGTCGTCATCCGGACAGGGGATGGCAACCCTCTGAAAATCCGCCTTGAAAAATTCAGGAACACCCTGCGCACGTCCATAAGAGAAAACGCCGGTTCCCCCGAAGGCGAAATCATCCAGGCCATGATCCTCGGAGAACAGAGCGAAATCCCGCGGGACGTCATGGACAAATTCAGCCAGACAGGCACAACGCACATCATTGCCATATCCGGATTCAACATCGGGATCATCGCCGCCTTTTCTTTTTTTATCATCAAGGCCCTGATGAAATCCTCGGAATATCTTCTTCTGCGATTCAATATCGTCAAGGTCTCCACTCTTTTCGCCCTCATTCCCATTGTTTTCTACGCCTTCATAGCCGGTTTCGGCATATCCGTGATCCGGGCGACACTCATGATCGCGGCTTTCCTTATGGCCATCCTGTTTGGAAGGGAACGCGATCTTGCAAATACATTGGCGTTCGCTGCTCTCGTGATCCTTATCTTTTCTCCTCTCGCTCTCTTTGATGTCTCTTTCCAACTCTCCTTTGCCGCCGTCGCGTCGATCCTGTTCATCGTTCCGAGGTTGACCGCTTTTTTCCCCGGCGGAGATCCGGATAAAAACAATTCCCATCCCTGGTTGAAAAAGGCCTTCTCCGGGTTCCTCCTCTTCATGGCCGCGTCCCTTGCCGCGACACTGGGCGCGGCGCCGCTGATTGTCTATTATTTCAACCTGGTTTCGGTGATCACACTCCTGGCCAACATTCTGATCGTCCCGATCATGGGCTATCTCGTGATTCTGATCGGCATGGCCGTCATCCTCACAGCTCCACTATCCCACGCTCTCACCGTTGTCCTCGTCAAGCTTTCTTCTTATCTGACCGGTCTGTCCATCTCCATCGCTGATTTCCTCTCCCGGCTGCCGAATGCCTACACGTTCATCTCGACACCCACCCTGCCTGAACTCACCGCTTACTACCTCCTCCTGATCGCGGTCATGAAACTCATAGATCTGTGGAGAGAAAAAAGGGAGCCGGATCTTCCGAAAACAACGGAGACGGGCAAGGCGCTCCTCAAAGTATCGTTCTGCATCCTTATCCTGTTCATCATCATCGACGGCATCTGCCTGTATTACAAAGACCGCCATCCCGGTCTTCTGAGGACATCCTTCATCGACGTCGGCCAAGGCAATTCCACTCTGATTGATTTTCCCGGCGGAACAAAAATGCTCCTGGACGGCGGCGGCTTTTACGACGAAAGATTCGACATGGGCAGGCACGTCCTTGCGCCCTTCCTGTGGTACGAAAAAATAAGCAGGATAGACATCGTCGTCCTCAGCCACCCGCACCCCGACCACCTGAACGGCCTCCTTTACGTTCTTGAACATTTCAACGTCCGCGAGGTGTGGTCCAACGGTGATGAGGAGGATTCCGACGCCTACGACAGGTTCAGGAGAATCATCGAGAAAAAAGGGATCCCGCACCGTATCATGAACAGGGACAGCCGCCCCGTGATGATCGGCGGCGCGAGGATCCAGGTGCTGCATCCCGGCGGACGGATGGACAGGGATTCCCTCGATACCAATGACCGGTCGCTCGTCATGAAAATCACTTTCGGCGATGTGGGCATCCTGCTTCCCGGAGACATATCGGAAACAGCTGAATCCCTTCTTCTCGACAGGAGAACAGATCTCAAAAGCCGCATCCTTCTTGCGCCCCACCACGGGAGCGGTCGCTCCAGTTCCATTCCTTTCATCGGAAAGGTGAGGCCCGATACGGTGGTTTTCTCCTGCGGTGCCGGAAATATCTTCCGCCTGCCCCATCCCGGCGTCCTGGAAAGATACCGGCATCAGGGTTCCCGCATTTTCAGAACCGACAGGAACGGCGCCGTTCAAATCGAAACGGACGGAAAGGAAATCCGCTCCCGCGTATTCCGGGAGACATGATTCCCCCATTCCATCTTTTTATTGCCTTTGAAAACGTTCTATGCTATCCGTAACGCCTTTAAATGATACTGAGAATTAAAAAAAAGGACTTGAAAATTGGAAACCATCAGTTCAGTCAGGGGATTCAAGGACATCCTGCCGGGTGAGGTGGAAAAGTGGCGTTACGCGGAGGAAAAAGCCCGGGAGATCTTCTCCTGTTTCGGGGTTCGCGAGATTCAGATTCCCATCCTCGAAAAGACGGAGCTCTTCCAGAGAGGCATCGGAGAGACCACCGATATCGTTGAGAAGGAAATGTACACCTTTACCGACCGCGGCAATGAATCTCTCACCCTCCGCCCCGAGGCGACGGCATCGGTCATCCGGGCCTATGTACAGCATTCGCTTCATGCCCAGGACCCCGTCTCAAAACTCTTCACCATCGGTCCCATGTTCCGGAGGGAGAGGCCGCAGAAAGGGCGATACCGGCAGTTTCATCAGATCAATGTCGAATTCATCGGGGTCGGCAGCCCCTTCATGGATGCCGAGATCATTATTCTCCTCATGGTCCTCCTCAGAAACCTCGGAATCGAAGGCCTTCAGCTTGAGCTGAATTCACTCGGCTGCCCGGAATGCCGGCCCGCCTTTCGTCAGACCGTCACCCTTTTTCTCAGGGACAGGACGGAAGACCTGTGCGAAGATTGCCTGAGGCGCAGAGATACCAACCCGCTGCGGGTCTTCGACTGCAAGGTGGAGGGATGCCGGCAGGTGATCGCCCATGCCCCTCAACTCCTGGACTTTCTCTGCGCTGACTGCAGTGCTCACTTCGAGAATGTGAAGGAATATCTCAAAATATTTGATCTCCCCTTTGAGATCAAACCCCGGATGGTCCGCGGCCTTGACTATTACACGAGGACGGCTTTCGAAGTCACCGCATCCTCTCTGGGCGCCCAGAGCGCCGTCGCCGGCGGAGGACGCTACGACCGGCTCATCGCGGAACTGGGAGGACCGGACATCCCCGGCATCGGATTCGCCATCGGAATGGAGCGCCTGGTCTCCCTCATGCCGGCGGCAAACGAGTCCTTCGTTCAAAATCCGGATATCTTCATCGCAGCCCTCGGCGACGTGCCGCGGCTATGGGCGTTTGCCCTCTGCAACTACCTGCGCATGGCGGGAGTCCGGGCGGAGATGGGTTACGATGAGAAAAGCCTCAAGAGCCAGATGAAGCGTTCCGACAAGCTCATGTGCGCTTTCACACTGATCCTCGGCGACAGGGAGATCCAGGAAAACAAGGCGGAATTGAAGGACATGAAAAAAGGGACACAGGAGACGATCAAACTCGATAATTTCGATGATATAGCGGAAGCGATCATAAGCAAAGCTTCAGGGAGGAATGAAGAGATTGTCTGATTTTATAAATGTCAGGAAAAGAACTCACTACTGCGGCGATCTCAGGGCCGCCGACGCAGGCAAGGAGGTCATCCTCATGGGATGGACCCACAGGCGGCGCGATCACGGCGGTGTCATCTTTGTGGATCTGAGGGACAGGGAAGGCCTGACCCAGATTGTATTCAACCCCGAACACAGCCCGAACGCCCATGGCGAGGCACACCGGATTCGAAGCGAATATGTTCTTGCCGTCAGGGGCAGCGTCCGGATGAGGCCGGAGGGCATGGCCAATCCAGACATCCAGACCGGTGAGATCGAAGTCATGGTCACGGATCTGGAAATCCTGAGCGAATCAAAGACCCCTCCCTTTGTCCTCGACATGGAGAGCGACATATCGGAGAACGTGCGTCTGAAATACCGCTATCTCGACCTGAGGCGGCCTCAGATCCAGAGGAACCTTATCCTGAGGAGCCGCGCGGCCGCGGAAACCCGCACGTACATGAACAGCCTGGGTTTCATCGAAGTCGAAACACCGGTCCTGACCAAGAGCACCCCGGAAGGCGCCCGCGACTATCTCGTTCCCAGCCGGATCAACCCCGGCATGTTCTACGCCCTGCCCCAGTCCCCCCAGCTCTTCAAGCAGCTCCTCATGGTCTCGGGATTTGACCGTTACTATCAGATCGTCAAGTGTTTCCGGGATGAGGACCTGAGGGCGGACCGGCAGCCTGAATTCACCCAGATCGACGTGGAGATGTCGTTCATTGCCGAGGACGATATCATCGGCGTTATTGAAGGCCTCATCGCACGGGTCTTCAAAAGCTGCATCGACAGGGATGTTTCGCTTCCCCTGCCGAGAATCACGCACAAGGACGCCATGGACCGCTATGGAAAGGACAACCCGGATACGCGGTTCGCCATGGAACTGGTGGACCTGACGGAGATTCTCGGGAACGCCGATTTCAACGTGTTCCGCGAAACCGCCGGGAGCGGCGGCATCATCAAGGCCATCCGGATCGCCGACGGGAAAAATGTATCCCGGAAAGATCTCGATGAGCTCACAAACGCCGCGGTCGACTTCGGCGCCAAAGGCCTCGCCTGGGCAAGACTAACGTCCGGGGGATGGACATCTCCCATCGCCAAGTTTCTGAAACCCGGAGAAATGGAGAACACCAATAAAAAGATGGGAGCCGTGGAAGGCGACATTCTTCTATTTGTAGCCGACACGCCGAAGATCGTGCAGGAGTCGCTCGGCAACCTTCGGCTTTATCTGGCCAGAAAACTCTCCCTCATCGCGCCGGACATGTACTCCTTCACCTGGATCACCGATTTCCCGCTCATGGAATACAGCGACACGGAAAAGAGATATGTCTCAACGCACCACCCCTTCACCTCGCCCGTTTTTGACGATCTTCCCCTTCTCGAAACGGATCCGGGCAGGGTCAGGGCGCGGGCCTACGATCTTGTCCTGAATGGATCCGAGATCGGAGGAGGCAGCATCCGGATTCACCGGCAGGACGTTCAGTCCAGGATATTCCAGGTGCTGGGCCTGACGGAAGAAGAGGCCCGATCGAAATTCGGCTTTCTTCTCGATGCCCTGGAATATGGAACTCCCCCGCACGGTGGGATCGCCCTGGGCTTTGACCGCCTGATCATGATGCTGACTGGAGCCGAGTCGATCCGCGACGTCATAGCCTTTCCGAAAACCCAGAAGGCCGCCTGCATTCTCACCGACGCCCCCTCCAGGGTCAGTATCGAACAGCTGATGGAGCTTTCGCTGAAGATTGTCACCTGAGCCCAAGGCACAGACAAAATATGTCTCCTTCATTTTTTTCATAAAAAGGGTTGACATTCGTGTTTTTTGGTGCCATTTATTTTCACATATCAGCAATGATTATAGATTCATTCGTTCGATGTTTTGAACTAACCCTTATTATTAAAGGCACGCACAAGGCAAGGGGTATCTGGTCATTAAATTTTTGTTCTGAATCAGCCAAATGCCTGAAGCCTAATGCCCAATGCCTGACTTAAAAAAGGAGGACTTATGCGCAGCAGATTCTGGTGTATCCTGTTATCGGCAGCTCTGGTCTTTGTTTTTTCGGGATGTGCGGAAAAGCAGGTCAAGACGGTGGAAATGGATAAGCAGGCGGCTGTTGAGAAAGAATCGGCCGCTGTAAAACAGTCCGCCGCAGCTCAGGAGGCGCCTGCCGCCGAGAAGGTCTCGAGCGCGAGACCGGCAGCCGAAAGCGGCATGGCTGCAGCCGATGATGAAAAAGCGGCAGCAGCAAAGGCGGAAAAGAAAGGGATAACCGGCGATACCTATGTCGTCAAAAAAGGCGACTGCCTCTGGCGGATCGCCGGGCATATGGATATCTATGGGGATCCTTACATGTGGCCCATTATCTACAAGGCAAACAAGAAAAACATAAAGAACCCGAATCTCATCTATCCGGGGCAGAAGCTGAAGATCCCTCGTGAGGGCGTGTCCATAGACGCGGTGAAAAAGGCAAGAAAGAAAGCCGGGGCACCCAAGCCCTACACGCCTCCCGCGGATGCGAAGGCACCGGTGAGTTGAAATTTTCTGAAATAGACCCGACGCGAGAGCACCGGCTGTTTCAGGTGCTCTCTTTTTTTCTATAAAAATGAAAATCTCTCTGGAGCGGAAACCATGGCGAAGTGGAATAGAGACAAAAAAGTGCTGGAACACGAACACACAAAATTCTGGCGTTACGCATTGAAAGATGTGAGCGAGCCGAATCTGCAGAAGGATGTGTTCCCTTACGATGACGTCTGCCGAATCGATTTCGATCACAAGCTGATGCCGATCAATCCGGCTGAAGAAATCTTCATCACAGACACCACCTTCAGGGACGGTCAGCAGTCCAGACCCCCCTACTCCGTTCAGCAGATCGTAGATATCTATACCCTTATGGGTAAGCTGGGCGGCGAGAAGGGCATTATCCGGCAGACGGAGTTTTTTCTTTACAGTCCGAAAGACCGGGAGGCGGTCGAAAAATGCATGGAACTGGGATTGAAATATCCGGAGATAACCGGGTGGATCCGGTCCACAAAGGAAGACGTCCGTCTCGTGAAGGACATGGGGCTTAAAGAGACGGGAATTCTGACCTCCGTCTCCGACTATCACATTTTTCTCAAGCTCAATCAGACGCGGAGAGAAGTTTTCGACTGCTATCTGGAAATTGTAAAATCCATCCTTGAAGAAGGGATCACTCCCCGATGCCACTTCGAGGACATCACGCGAGCGGATGTTTATGGATTCTGCATTCCCTTCGCCATCGAACTGATGAAACTGCGCGAGGAAAGCGGTATCAACATCAAGATCCGGCTCTGCGATACCATGGGCTACGGGGTGACGTACCCCGGCGCGGCGCTCCCGAGAAGCGTGGAAAAGCTGGTTCGCGCCTTCATCGATGACGCCGGAGTCCCCGGTCATCTCCTGGAGTGGCACGGTCACAACGATTTCCACAAGGCCCTCATCAACGCCACCACGGCCTGGCTTTACGGGTGCGCGGCGGCCAACGGGACAGTGCTGGGTCTGGGCGAACGAACGGGAAACGCCCCCGTTGAAGGACTGATCATGGAGTATATCGGCCTGAGGGGCAGTCGCGACGGCATCGACACCACCGTCATCACGGATATCGCCGGCTATTTTCAAAAGGAAATCGGTGTCGAAATACCGGCCAACCTGCCCTTCGTGGGCGCCGATTTCAACGTGACCCGGGCAGGGATTCATGCGGACGGGCTCATCAAGAACGAGGAGATTTACAATATCTTTGACACGACCCGTCTCCTGAAAAGACCGATTCTGCTGGAGATGACGGACAAGTCCGGCAAGGCGGGCATTGTCCACTGGATCAATTCACGCCTCGGTTTGAAAGGGAAAGAGGGTGTGAACAAAAAGCATCCCGGCGTTTCCATGATACACAAGTGGGTGGCGAAGCAGTACGATGAGGGACGGGTCACGAGTATCTCTCACGAAGAAATGGAAAAGAGGGTCCGGAAGTATATCCCGGAGCTTTTCATGTCCGATCTTGAGAAAATCAAATACATGGCCTCGCAGGTGGCTATTTCCGCAGTGGAGCAGGTCATTGAGAATCCGTCCATGAGAACGATGGATCCGGAACTTCAGGAACCGGTCATGCAGCAGGCCATCGACGAGAATCCGTCCATCCAGTTTGCCTACGTGGTGGACATGAAGGGAATAAAGACAACGCGGAACATCACCACTATCGCCGACCGGGCAAAATATGAAAACTTCGGCGTCGGAACGGATTACTCCGACCGCGAGTGGTTCCTCAAACCGCTGCAGACGGGGAAAATCCACGTGACGGATTTCTACATCTCCAAGATGACGGGCGCTCTCTGCATCACCGTCTCCGCGCCGATCGCCGATGAAAAGGACGAGATGGTCGGCATCTTCGGCGTCGATATCAAGTTTGAAGAACTCGCGAAGAGAATCGACGACATCGCGGAAGCGACGCACATCACCCTCAAGACCGAATACGAAGCCAAGAAGAAACCAAAGGAATGGCGTTGATGGAATCGGCTAATCGCCGTAGACAGGCATGTGATCGTAGGGACAGTCCTGGGGGCTTCGGGCGGCGGATGCGAGTTCCAGGATAAACCTTGAAGGTCCCCCATCACAGCCGTTCATGCCCCGGTTGAAACTCAGAAGGGTATAGCAGAGATAGAGCTGATCCTTCGCCCGGGTGGACGCCACATAAAAAAGTCGACGCTCCTCCTCTTCGCCGCCCGGTTCTTTCAATGACCGGGCCAGGGGAAGCATACCGTCGGAACAGGAAATCAGAAAAACCACGGACCACTCCATCCCCTTCGCCTGGTGGATCGTGCTCAGGATGACCTTTCCATCCTTCTTCTCCAGATAATAATTCTCGTCTTCTTCCACCATGTTCGTCATCAGGGCGAGCTCACTTAAAAAATCCTCCAGCGAAAGGAATTTTGCTGAAAAATTGCCAAGCTGGGCGAGATCCTCTTCCCGTGAATCGGCATCCGGATATTTCTCCCTCAGGATTTCCCGATACCCTTTTTCAAGAATGACACCCATCATGTCTGCCGGGGACATTCCTTCGGAAGAGTCGATGAGATTTTTCACGATGGACTGACACTCCAGGAGGCCCGGGCGGGCGTTTTTCGGCGCCGACTTCAGAAAGTCTTCCGAAAATACGGCTGTAAAAGCGCCTCCGCTTGCCGACACAAACCGCCATATTTTTTCAGCGGTCTTCTTCCCGATCCTGTCGTAAAGCCCCAAGACCCGTTTCCAGGCCGGCTCATCCAGAGGATTGACCAGAATCCGCATGAACGCGGTGACGTCCTTGACATGGGCCTGTTCAAAGAACCGGATGCCGGAACGAATCTCAAAGGGAATGCCCCTGCGCGTCATTTCCATCTGCAGCTCCATGGAATGGTAATGAGCGCGGTAAAGGACGGCGATCTCATGCATGGGGATCCCGTCCGACAGATGATCCACAATCCGCTGTGTCACAAAACCGGCCTGCGAGGCGGCGTTCAGGGTTGAGACAAGCTTCGGCCGGACGCCCCGTCTCCTCACCGGCTTGAGCACCTTGTGAAATTGTATTTCATTATGTCGGATGCTCCTGTTGGCCAGATGGAGAATCTCCGGCGTGCTCCTGTAATTGGCCTCCAGTTTGAATATCTTCGCGTCGCCGTACTTCTCCGGGAAACGAAGGATGTTTTCAAAATTGGCGCCCCGGAACGAATAGATGCTCTGTGAGTCGTCTCCGACGACCATCAAGTTCCTGTGATCCGACGCGAGGAGATCCATGATCTGCGCCTGGATCAGGTTCGTGTCCTGATATTCATCCACGAGAATGTGTTCAAAACGATGCCCGTAATCCCTCCTGACTTCTGGAAATTTCAAAAGCAGCTCTCTCCAGTTATAAAGAAGATCGTCGAAGTCCATCAGGTTCGCCTCACGCTTTTTCCGCCGGTAGAGCGAGGCGACCTCGATGATTTCCGCCATCCAGTGGGAAAAATAGGG
>CAYXFF010000032.1:0-13025 GCA_964464185.1 uncultured Syntrophaceae bacterium
ACGTTGAATGACGAGGGGCGCAGCGCAACGCCGCAGATGGGCGTTTTTCAACAGCATGCTAAACAAATAATGAACTCACTGAGTCGTTATAGTAAATTCTTCTCACCGCCTCGCTCAAAAGGCCGGCGACGGAAAGAACCTTTATCCGTTTGCACGTGGTCGCACCGTCATGCAGGGGGATGGTATCCGTGACGATGAGCTCTTTGATGCTTGATTTCTCAATCCTCTCAATGGCCGGTCCTGAAAGGACCGCGTGGGTGCAGCAGACGGATACTTCCTTGGCGCCTTCTTTCTCCAGGCCCGTCGCCGCGTTGACCACGGTTCCCGCCGTATCGATCATGTCATCAAGGATGATGACCCGCTTCCCTTTCACGTCCCCGATGATATTCATGACTTCCGATTCGTTCGGCCCTTCCCGCCTCTTGTCGATGATCGCCAGGTTCGCGTCGAGCCGCTTTCCAATGGCCCTCGCCCTTTCCACACCTCCCGTATCGGGGGACACGATCACCGTGTTGTCCATAAACTTCGTCCTCATGTAATCGAGGAGGACGGGGGTCGCGAAAAGGTTATCCACGGGGATATTGAAAAACCCCTGAATCTGACCGGCGTGAAGATCGATGGAGAGAACCCGGTTGGCCCCGGCGGTCGTGATGAGGTCCGCGATGAGCTTCGCCGTGATGGGCGCTCTCGGCGCCACCTTCCTGTCCTGCCGGGCATAGCCGTAATAAGGAATGACCGCCGTGATCCGGTCCGCCGATGCCCTCTTCATGGCATCGATCATGATCAGCAGTTCCATGCAGTTGTTGTTCACGGGCGGACAGGTGGACTGGATGATGAAAACGTCCATGCCTCTCACGTTTTCGTTGATCTCGACCCGGGTCTCGCCGTCACTGAATGTGGCCACACTTGCCTTGCCAAGCGGCACCCCCAGGTTCTTGCAGATCTTTTGCGCAAGACTCATATTGGAATTGCCGGAAAAGATTCTTATTCTCTCAAGCATCTCATTATCCTCGGAAGTCGTCCATTGACGGAAAAAGTTTGAATCAATTAAAAAAGATGTGCTTCGCCTTCCCTGTCATGTTTCAATGATGGCTGGGGCGGGAGGATTCGAACCTCCGGATGCAAGAACCAAAATCTTGTGTCTTACCGCTTGACGACGCCCCAATATCTCCTGCGTTGACCCGGCACACCTGAACGATCAAGGAGAACGGGCTGATCTACAGCGAATGAGCCGTAAATACGGACCACTTTCCGGCCTGTTTCAGCGCTTCTCCAGCTCTCAGGGCATCTTGTTCTTCAGCAAAAATGCCAAATACGGTCGCCCCGCTCCCCGACATGAGAGAACCGAGCGCACCGTGGTCCACCAAAATTCTTTTCAAATCAAGGAGAAGGGGATGCAGACGAAAGGCAACCTTTTCGAGATCGTTCTGAAGCCCCCTTGCCATGTCCCCTGCCGTAAGAAAGTTTTGGATGCTAAACCTAATTCCCTCTTTTGTCAATCCCAAATTGAGGTTTTCGTAGACCACTTTCGTGGAAATACCGAACCCGGGATTCAAAAGAACAAACCACAGACCCGGAACTCCTTCCGCCTCCTGAAGCTGATCTCCGATGCCGAAAGCCCAGGCGGTCTTCCCGAAAATGAAAAAAGGGACGTCCGCCCCGATCTCCGCGCCCATTTTCATCAATTCCCCGTCACTGAAAGGCCTTCCCAGCAATTCATTCAGGGTCACGAGGGTTGTCGCCGCGTTCGAGCTGCCTCCCCCGAGCCCGGAAGCAATGGGAATCCTCTTTCGAAGGATGATTTCAACCCCCCGGCTGCAGCGGGCCCTCGTCAGGAGAACCTTTGCCGCCTTGTAAACAATGTTCTCCCCGTTTTCCGGAAGAGAACTCCCCGGGCATCTCACGCGGATATCATTTCCTTCAAGGGAAATATCCAGTTCATCGTAAAGGCTGATCCTCTGCATGAGCGTGGCAATATCGTGATAGCCGTCTTCCCGCCTTCCAAGCACTTTCAGGAAAAGATTAACCTTCGCGGGAGATTGCCTGATCATCCCTTATCCTTTTCTTTAACATACCGCATCCGGAGCTCGAAAAGAATCGTGTCTATCAGGTTCTTTTCATCGGAGTCGAGATTGCCTTCCGTCTTCTCTTTCAGCATGGCGATGATGTCGATTGTCTGCCTGGCCGCCGAAAGATTTCTTTCAGCCTTTTTTGAGACGGGGTCCGGGAAATCACCGAAATGATACATGGCAGAGGTGCTGAGCGAGAATATGAAACTGGCGAAGTTCATCTCCGGCATGATGGCTTCTTCCGCCTCCTTGTCCCGGCTCTTCTGTTCCGCCGTTTCCACTCCCGCCTTTACAGGTTCCCCTGTTTTTGTCTCTTCCGGCTTACCGACTTCATCCTCGCGGGTTTCACCTGTCTCCGTGAATTTCCGCCGATCCTTAACGACAAAACTTTTTTCTTTCTTTTCCTCGTCCTCCATCCGTCACCCTCCATCAATGAGCGTACTTTTTTTGTGCTTCCATGCGAGATCATATCCCGTCACCTCTCAGGGTTTCCCGGAATTTTCTCGTGGATGTCTGATTTAAAAAGGGGTTTCGTGATCATTCCAGAGACGAACAGATACCTCAGTAGGACGCCCTGGCAGCTCTGCCCGGTTCGCTGCGATATTTTTTGAGGTAACGTAAAACCCTCTGGATGTAGGTCTGGGTCTCCTGATAGGGAGGGACCCGGTTGTTGTATTTGGCCACGGCCCCTTCGCCGGCATTGTAGGCGGCAAGGGCCAGGGTCAGGTCGCCATTGAAAAGATCAAGGAGATGACGCAGATAGCGGACGCCCCCTTCGATATTGCTCCAGGGGTCGAAGGAGCTGTTCACCTGGAAGCGGTCAGCCGTATTCGGCATGAGCTGCATGAGTCCTTTCGCCCCCTTCCTGGACACGGCCCGGTGGTTGAAATCGGATTCGGCCTTGATGACCGCCTTGATCAGATCCGATTCCACGTTGTGTTTCCTCGCGGCATCGAGGATCATCGACTCATAGGGCGGCGACTTGAGGAGCGCTCTCCGCTGCGCGGGTGTCGCCTCCTTCCACCAGAGCCTGTACCTCGCATCTGTCGGGACATTGGTGATGTGGGTGACCCCTTCCTCATCCACGAATTTGTATATGTCGGCTGAAGAAAGGAGGGGGAAGGAAAGGCCCAGGGCAAGCAACCCGATGGTCATGAAAAAAACAATCCTCGCACTTAAGTATTTCAAACAGCCCTGCTTCACTTGCGCCCCTTCAATTGAATTTGAACAACCGAATCATTTTCTATCGGGCGGTTCCGACCATGCTCTTCAGCCTGGCAACCCTCTCCTCAATCGGCGGGTGCGTGCTGAAAAGATTCGCGAAGGACTTCCCGGTAAGGGGATTCACGATAAACATGTGCGCCGTGGATGGATTGGCGTCCATGGGAATCGTCTGCGACGCCCTGGAAAGCTTCTCCAGCGCGTTTGCCAGCCCCATGGGCTTGCCTGACAGCCGAGCGCCTTCGCTGTCCGCCAGATATTCCCGGGAGCGCGAGATGGCCATCTGAATGATGGTGGCCGCGATGGGGGCCAGAATGGCCGTGAGAATGAGCCCTAAAATACCTCCTCCACCTCCCTCTTCATCATCCCTTCCACCAAAACCGAAAATGGCCGCCCACTGGGCCATGTTCGCCAGCATGACGATGGCGCCCGCCAGCGTGGCGGCGATCGAACTGATCAGAATATCCTTGTCCTTGATGTGGGAGAGTTCGTGCGCGATGACTCCCTCAAGCTCTTCCCTGTTGAGAATCCGCAGGATGCCTTCCGTCACGGCAACAACAGCATGGTGCTCGTTCCTGCCTGTCGCAAAGGCGTTCGGCGTGTCACCGGGGATAATATAGACTCTTGGCATGGGAAGACCGTCCCTCATCGCCAGGTTTCTCACCAGGGTAAATAGTTCGGGAGCCTCTCTTTCCGTGACTTCCGTTGCTTTGTACATGCGAAGGACAATCTTATCCGAGAACCAGTAACTTCCCAGATTCATGATTGACGCGAAGATAAAAGCCAGGATCACGCCCTTCTGCCCGCCGAAATATCCCCCTATGAGCATCAAAAGGCCCGTCAGGGCGCCCAGGAGTATCGTCGTCTTTATGGTGTTCATTCTTTAAATCTCCCTGTTTCATCGGCCTGCTCCTGAGGCCGGATGAATAACCAAGTATAATTATATTGTTTTTAATCTTTTATGGCAACCCCTTTGTTATCCGCCTCCGAGGACAATCCCTTCTTCTTTTTTCCGCTCTTGAAAACGACATCGCCCTCTTTGGTGACATCCACAAGGACATGATCGCCCTCCTTGAATGCGCCCTCCAGGAGCTTCAACGCGAGGCTGTCCTGGATGATTTTCTGAAGCGCCCTTTTCAAAGGCCTCGCGCCGTAAACGGAGCTGTAGCCGACCTTGGTAATATACTTCTTTGCGCTTTCTGTCAATTCCAGCGACAGTTTCCTTTCCTCAAGCCTCTTCTGCAGCAGGCCGAGCTGGATTTCGATGATCCGGTCGATGTCGCTGATGGTCAGGGACCTGAAAAAGACGATGTCATCGATGCGGTTCAGGAATTCCGGCCGGAAGGTCGTCCTCAGGACGTCCATGGTCCTCAGCCGCCTCTCTTCCTCGCTCATGGAGAAATTATGCACGAACTCGCCGCCGATGTTCGAGGTCATGATCACGATCGCGTTCTTGAAGTTCACCGTCCGGCCGTGACCATCCGTGAGTCTCCCGTCATCCAGGATCTGCAGAAGAACGTTGAACACATCGGGGTGCGCCTTTTCAATCTCATCAAAAAGCAATACCGTGTATGGTTTTCTTCTCACGGCCTCCGTGAGGTATCCGCCTTCGTCGTATCCCACATAACCCGGGGGCGCGCCGATCAGCCGGGAAACGGAATGTTTTTCCATGAACTCCGACATGTCGATCCGCACCATGGCCTGTTCGTCGTCGAACATGAACTCCGCCAGGGCCCTCGCCAGTTCGGTTTTTCCCACACCGGTAGAGCCCATGAAGATGAAGGATCCAAGGGGCCTGTTCGGGTCCTGTATCCCGGAGCGGGCCCGTCTCAAGGCGCTTGAAACGGCATGAACGGCTTCGTCCTGGCCGATGACCCTCTGCTTCAGGCGCTCTTCCATATGGATGAGCTTGGCCACGTCGCTCTCCATCATTCTCGCCACGGGAATGCCTGTCCACTTGGCCACGACCTCGGCCACATCTTCCTCATCCACCTCTTCCTTGAGCATCTTCTGGTTCTTCTGAATTTCGCCGAGCTTCTCGTTTTCCTCTTCCAGCTCCCGGTGAAGTTCGACGAGCTTGCCGTACCGGATCGTCGCCGCTTTTTCCAGATCGCCCTGCCTCTGGGCGTTCAACTCTTCGTTCCTGTTTTCCTCGATCAGACTCTTGATGGTCTGGATCTTTTTGATCACCTCTTTTTCCTTCGACCAGTGCTGAATCATCTGCTCTTTGTCTTCCTTGAGTCCGGCCAACTCCTTCTCGATCTTCTCAGACCGCCCTTTCGCCGTCGGGCTCGTTTCCTTCTTCAATGACTGCCGCTCGATCTCGAGCTGGATGATCCTTCGCTCCACGGCATCGATCTCCGCGGGCAGGCTGTCAAGCTCTATCCGCAGCCTGGATGCGGCCTCGTCGATGAGATCCACGGCCTTGTCAGGCAGGAACCGGTCGCTGATGTAACGGTTGGAAAGGGTGGCCGCCGCGATGATGGCTGAATCGGATACCCGGACGCCGTGATGAATTTCATAACGTTCCTTGAGTCCCCGCAGGATGGCGATGGTATCTTCCACCGTGGGCTCCTTGACCAGAATCGGCTGAAATCTCCTTTCCAGAGCCGCGTCCTTCTCGATATACTTGCGGTATTCGTTGACCGTCGTGGCGCCTATGCACCGCAGCTCGCCTCGAGCCAGGGCCGGTTTGAGCATGTTGGAGGCATCGATGGCCCCCTCCGCCGCACCCGCCCCCACAACGGTGTGAATTTCATCGATGAATAGAATGATCTCTCCCTGGGCCTCGGTGATCTCCTTCAACACCGCCTTCAGCCGGTCTTCAAATTCGCCCCTGTATTTTGCTCCCGCCACGAGGGCCCCGATATCGAGTCCGATGACCCTCTTGTTCTTCAGGCTCTCGGGAACATCGCCGTTCACAATGCGCTGGGCCAGGCCCTCCACGATGGCCGTTTTGCCGACGCCCGGCTCCCCGATAAGAACCGGGTTATTCTTTGTCCTTCTGGACAGAACCTGCATGATCCGCCGAATTTCATCATCCCTCCCGATCACGGGATCGAAGGAACTCTTGCGGGCGAGTTCATTGAAATCCCTGGCGTACCGTTTCAAGGCCTCATACTTTTCCTCGGGGTTCTGGTCCGTGATTCTCTGTGTCCCCCGGATGTCCACGAGCACCCGGAATATCTTGTCCTTCGTCACGCCGGCATTCTGAAGAATGCGGGCCGTCGGATCCTGCTTATCCTCGGTCATGGCAATCAGGATGTGCTCGACGCTCATGTATTCATCGTTCATCCTCTCCGCCTCTTGGAACGCCTTCTCCATGATGCCGTTGAGACGGGGGGTGACATAGATCTGCCCGCCTCCCGCTCCGGAAACTTTCGGCATCCTGTCAAGGATCTTCTCAACCTCCCTGACAATCACGCCGGGATCTGACCCCACTTTCTTCAGGATGGTCTCGACGGTTCCTTCAGGCTGGCGGATAAGCGAAAGCAGAACATGCTCCACGTCTATGGCCTGATGCCCGTATTTTTCAGCGGTTCTCTGAGCGTCCTGAAAGGCCTCCTGCGCTTTCAGGGTCAATTTGTCAAATCTCATGGTCTCCTCCAGAAATTATTCCACCGGCTTCTCAATGACGACGAATATCTTGCCGTTTTTAAACACCCTTACCGTTCCCGTGGATTCCGATACAACCAGTGCGATAGCGCCGGTCACGCTGGTTATGCCCGCCGCCGCAATGTGCCTTCCTCCCAGCCCCTCGGGGAAATCCTTTCCTTCGACGGCCGCGTTCAGGTGCGTGCCGGCCGTCATCATGACCCCGTTATCTTTTATGATGAAGGCCCCATCCAGTAAAGAAAACTCCTTGATCGTATCCTTGAGGTCGGGGTCGAGCACGTTTCTTTCCTCCTCCTTGTACCCCAGGAAGGGATTGATGATCATCTGGCGGGAAAAGCGAAGGACATTCTCGTGATCTCCGAGGATAAAGATCGTTCCCACAGGACGTCCCTCCCGGCCTTGAGCGGCCAGCTCCAGGGCGATATTGAGAAGCGCCTCGAAAACTTCGGGATAGACTCCCTCAAAGATATCCGAAATCTGTTCCGCCGCAAGGATTTCGTATTCCACTCCCACATCAATGACGGTTATGCTGTCCAGATAGCCGAACCTGGGTATTCCGGTGACACAGACCGCTTTGTCCCCTTTTTTCAGGAGACCGCAGGCAATACCCTTGGTAATGGCAATTTTCATCTGCCCGGCGCGGGTGAGATTGAGATTGGGAATGGTAATGGCCTTCCCTTCCCTTCTGAATTGCTCCGGCAGGGCTCCCTCGTTTTTTGTTACCAGAATCACCTGTATTCCGCCACAATCCGTGACCATCTTTTCAATATCCGCACAGGCATCGGCATAAATCAGGATCACCCGGGCACGGGCTTCTTTTGCCAAGTCACAGGCACAATCGATGATGCGGCGGCTGAGTGAATTCATACCGTTCTTCCCCGTTCAGAAAATCTTTAAAAGGATTTCAAAATCTTGGATATCTCAGTGATTTCAAGCATAAATTAAACACAGGCCCGCTTAATGTCAAGCTTTCATTCCTTGTCCAGGGGGGCTGAAATCTCTTGACTAATAGCAAAATACTGATATAATTCAAAAACTTATTCATTCACGAGGAGCAGGACATGAACCTTCCGGCAGTATCCGATGCCCTGGACATCTACATCACACAAATCAACCGCTTTCCCCTCCTTACGCCGGAAGAGGAATTCGATCTCGCCGTGCGATTCAAGAAACAAAGCGACCTGAAGGCGGCGGAAAAAATGGTCACGTCCAATCTGCGTTTTGTTGTGAAAATAGCCCATGAATATCGCAATTACGGCATGAAGCTCATTGACCTGATCCAGGAAGGCAATATCGGCCTCATGCACGCCGTGAAGAAATTCAATCCATACAAGGGCTACCGGCTCATTTCCTATGCCGTCTGGTGGATCCGGGCCTACATGCAGAATTACGTCATCAAGTCCTGGAGCCTTGTCAAGATCGGTACCACCCAGGCACAGCGCAAACTTTTTTTCAAGCTGAATCAGGAAAAGAAAAGACTGCAGTCCCTCTCCACAAAGAATCCCGAATTCGCGGAGATCGCAGAGTCCCTTCATGTGAAAGAGGAGGAAATTGCAGAGATGGACCTCCGGCTCAGCAACCGCGATCTTTCTTTGGACGCGACTCTCACGGAGGACAGCGAATCCACTTATATAGATCATCTGAAATACGAAGGGGAAGATCAGGAATCGGCCCTGATCAGGAAAGAGGAAACCGCCCTTGCCAAAATGAGCATTGCAGGAGCGATGACGCGGCTGAACGAGAGGGAGCGCTACATCATCGAGCACCGGATCATGGCGGACAATCCCAAGACCCTTCAGGACATCGGGGACAGGTTTAATGTCACGAGGGAACGCGCCCGGCAGATCGAGGCCCAGGCGCTCAAGAAGATGAAAGCCGCCATCACTTACACCGGTAGTGAACCCGTCGCTCTCCTCGAGGCTTAATGATACTCGTAATCGCCCTTCGCCGGATTTTCAAAGCGGGTGAACTTTTCAAGGAAAGATAATTTGACGGTTCCGACGGGGCCGTTTCTCTGCTTGCCGATGATGATCTCCGCGGTCCCCTTCTCCGGATTGTCTTCCGCCCGGTTGTAGACCTCATCCCGGTAAAGAAAAATGATCACGTCGGCGTCCTGCTCGATGGCCCCGGACTCTCTCAGGTCGGCCATCTGCGGGCGTCTATTCGTTCTCTGCTCCACCTGGCGGTTCAGCTGAGAGAGGGCCATCACCGGAATGCTCAATTCCTTGGCAAGAGCCTTCAGGGAACGGCTGATTTCCGATATCTCCTGCTCCCGCGAGTCCCTAAACCCCAGCGACCGCATGAGCTGCAGATAGTCGACGATCACGAGGCCAAGGCCTGTCTCGGCCCTCAACCGCCTGGCCTTCGCTTTCATTTCGAGGACGGTGATCGCCGCCGTGTCGTCTATGAATATGGGGGCTTCGGCCAGTCTCCCCGCGGCAGTGGTCAGTTTCGGCCAGTCCGTCTCTCCCGGGAATCCCCTCCTCAGCCTCTGAGAGTCCACCCGCGCCTCCGAAGAGAGCATGCGGAAAGCGAGCTGCTCTTTCGACATTTCAAGCGAAAAGATGGCGACGGGAATGTTCGCCTCGATAGCGGCGTACTGAGCAATGTTGAGGGCGAGGGCGGTCTTGCCCATGCTGGGACGGCCCGCCACGACCACCAGGTCCGATTTCTGAAGACCGGACGTCTTCTCGTCCAGCATCTCGAAGCCGGTGGGAACGCCGGTGATGAGTTCCTTCTTCTCGTAGAGCCGTTCGATCGTCCTGAAACTGTCCTTGATCAGTTCCTTCAGGGGAGAAAAGCTCGGTTTGATTTTGTTTTCGGATATCTCGAAGATGGCGTGCTCGGCTTCGTCGAGGAGGGTATCCACATCCGATCCGGCATTGTAGCTCTTTGTGAGAATGTCCGTCGCCGTCCCGATCAGGCTCCTCAGGATGGCCTTCTCCTTGACGATCTTGGAATAGTACGAGATGTTCGCCGCCGAGGGCACATTATCCACAAGGGAAGCGAGATAGGAGACGCCCCCCACCGCGTCGATCTGATTTCTGTCCCTCAGAATATCGCTCAGGGTGATCAGATCGCTCGGCCGGCCCTTCTCCGAGAGTTCAAGAATGGCGGCAAATATCTTCCGGTTCGCGTCGCTGTAGAAATCATCCATCTGCAGGATTTCCAGGACACTGTTCATGGCCTGGTTATCAATGAGGATCCCGCCGAGAACCGATTGCTCGGCCTCCAGATTCTGGGGCGGAATCTTGTGCAGAGAGGAATCGATATCCTTCATGGCATGCCTTATTCTTCTTCCTTGCTCACCACGACATTGATCTGCGCGACAATTCCAGGATACAGGCGGATTTTCACGGGGAATTCCCCCAGACTCTTGAGGGTCTCTTCCAGAACAATGGTTTTCCGGTCCACGTCAATCCCCTGGTCCCCGAGCGCCTTTTCAATATCCTTTGTCGTCACCGCGCCGAAAAGCTTATCCTGCTTTCCGACCCGCCGCGAAATGGTACAGGTCAGGTTCGCGAACTTATTGAGGAGCGCTTCGGCCTTCTTCCGTTCCTTCTCCGCCCGCTGCGCCACTTCCCTCTTTTCATGTTCAAGGACCTTTACGTTTTTCACGCTGGCCTCAATGGCCAGCCCTTTTGGAATCAGATAGTTTCTGGCGTAACCGTCTGCGACCTTGATAATATCTCCCATTTTCCCGAGAGAGTCAACGTCTTCTCTTAAAATCACCTTCATGAAAAGGCCTCCTTCGCTTTATGAGATTATTGCTGTTCCACGGAATCCGCCGCGGGCGGGTTTCTCTTTCTGAAATCGATCCAGATATCGGCAAAACCGAGGACCATAACAATCAGAAAAAGGAAATTCTGAGCAAAAATAAGAAAATAAATGATGCCCCGAAAAAACAGGGGAACATTTTTTTTCCGGAAAAAGTAGCTGATGATCGCAAAACCCTGAAAGAGATAGAAAAAGAGAAAGATGATGAGCATATTCAGCCCGATGATCCGCACATCTCCCCGGGGGATCAGGATCAGACCTCCGGCCAGGATGACGAACCAGACCATCTGGTCGGGAATCTTCCAGAAACTCAGATCGCCGAAATCCGGGGCCGGCATCCCCAATTTTTGAAAGATCGCCCTTCCTGCCAGGATATTGATCAAAACAAAAGACACGGCGCTGACAATAACCAGGGCCGGAAAGAGATTCAATATGGTTTTGACGATGAGAGGCGCGCTCTTTCTGATCTCGCTGAGCTGTTCCGGTGAAATCCCGAGCTGCGCGTAAACCCCGATGCTCTCCTGTATGCCCTCTGAAATATAGGATTCGACCAGACGCATGGGATCCTGACCCGTCGTCAGAAGATGATAGACGAGAAAGAAAGAACCCAGAATCAGAATGGACAGTACGGAATAAAAAACAGTCCTTTCAATGGATAAACCCTTCCGGAAGATTTCTGAAAGGATCAGTCCGAAGGATCCCGCCAGGAAGAGGACAGCGATGTTCACATCCAGCGCCGAAAAAAAAACGGCGGCCGACACGACGGCAAGAGAGAGAACAAAGACCGCTGTTCCCTTTATCCGCCCGAGCCTGAATGCGTAAAAGAAGATCGGCAGCGGCAGGAAAAGCCCTATGAGCGGGCCCACGAGCGGCGTCAATGCGGCGGCCATGAAGACAAGCGAGGACGTCACGATTGCCGAGACAAATTCTCTGTTCAAAATCCGGATGTCCAATGCCTGCCTTCTATTGGAAGAGCTGAAAGAATCAGTATTCTGAGACCACGAAGGGCAGGAGGGCGATGGCCCTGGCCCTTTTAATGGCCACCGTCAATTCCCTCTGGTGGTTGGCGCAGTTTCCCGTTATTCTTCTCGGAATGATCTTTCCCTTCTCTGAAATGAAATGCCTCAGAGAACCGGGATCCTTGTATTCGATTTTCAAATTGGAATCGGTGCAGAACCTGCAGACCTTCCTCCGGTGAAAGACCCTTCTTTCCGGTCTTCTTTCTGTCGAGCGCTCCCCTGAACGATGATATGCCATGTTCCTATTCCTCCCCCTTCTCTTCCGAAGCGGCCGCCTCGCCTGATCCGGCGTCTTCCTGAACGGCTATTTGCTTTGTCCCCTCCGCTTCTTTTGCCGGGGCGACCGTCAGGGGCTTCACCTCCGGGGCCTTTTCCTCCTTTTTTGCTCCCGCGATCTCTTTCTCGATTTCCTCAAGGGTGACCGCATCCGCTTTCTTGATCGTCTGGAATCTCAGAACCTCGTCATCAAACTTGAGGTTCCGCTCCAGTTCGTTCACCGCGGCGCTTTCTCCCGCAAAATCGATCAGAACGTAGGTGCCCCGCGGCTGTTTCTTGATGCGATAGGCAAGCTTCCTTGTTCCCCATTTCTCGACCTTGACGACGATGCCCTTCATGTTCGCGATGATGGCGCTGTAACGCTCAATCAGACCATCCACATCGTCTTTTGACAGGTCGGACACGGCCACTATGACGATTTCATATCTGTTCATCGAATTTTCTCCTCTCGGCTCTGAAGCCCGAACGCCTGGTTCGAGCAAGGAGACCAGAAATTTAGAACGGCTTTTTTACAATATCTCCCGTGTTAAATCAAGCATTAATTAGGATCATTGGAAAGGCGGAGGGCTCAGGGCTTCGGCCGTGTTCCGGAGCGACGAAACATCCCCGACATAAAAGAGCCGGATGCTTCGATCTATATTCTTGATAAGACCTGAGAGGACTTTTCTGGGACCGATTTCCACGATCGTATCGACACCCATGGCTCCCATCCTCTCGATGGTCTCCTGCCAGCGAACCGGCGATGTGATCTGCCTTTTCAAGAGCCCGGCTGCGTTCTCCGGCGTGTAGAAGACGGCGGGATCGCAATTGGGGATCACCGGAATCTGAAAGGCCCGGAAAGACACTTGCTTCAGGCTTTCCTCGAAAAGTTCCGAGGCCGTCCCAAGCAGCCGGGAATGACAGGGAACGCTGATGGGGAGGGGAACCGTCTTTTTCGCGCCGGCCTTCTCCGCCGCGCGGGCCAGACGCTCCACTGCACGGACATGTCCCGAGACGACCACCTGGATGGGCGCGTTCAGGTTGGCCACATCGACCTCTTCACCCTCCC
>CAYXFF010000032.1:13125-16951 GCA_964464185.1 uncultured Syntrophaceae bacterium
ACGACCACCTGGATGGGCGCGTTCAGGTTGGCCACATCGACCTCTTCACCCTCCCGGGTCGCCTCAAAACACAATTTTTCCACAGAGCGGCCGTCCAGCCCGAGAATGGCCAGCATGGCGCCCGTCCCCGCGGGAACAGCATCCTCGTGACGCTGCGCCCTGACCCGGACAAGCTTCAGGACCGCCTCCATGTCCAGCGCCCCTGAAGCATAAATGGCGCTGTACTCGCCAAGGCTATGGCCGGCTGCAACCCGTGGCCGCAGGGAAACCTCTTTCTGGAAAGCATCGCAGGCCGCCAGTTCAAAGACCAGGACAGCCAGCTGCGTGTAGAGAGTCTGATCCAGGGTTTCACGGGGACCTTTCATCCAGAGGCCCAGCATGTCCATCCCCAGGATGTCCTGGGCGCGGTGAAAAACCTTTTTAAAGATTTCGTTTTTCCTGTAAAGGTCTTCTCCCATGCCGACAAACTGAGAACCCTGCCCGGGGAAAACAAGTCCTACGTTCGACCCCTCCATAAGGCATTCAACGCTCCATGACGTATGATCCGGGGGCTTTTTCGAGAGGCGGAAATTTCCGGGATCCCATGGACGGCGGCCGTCTCTCGCCCTTTCCCCGACCGGACAGCCACGTGACCCAGTCCTCCCACCAGGAACCCCTGCTTTCCTCCCGGCGGCGCAGCCAGTCTTCCGGGTCCCGTTCCCCCGCGGCATCGCCAACCCAGTACCTCCGCCGCGATGTCTCGGAGGGCGGGTTCACGATTCCAGTGATGTGGCCCTCACTCGAAAGAACATACCGGACGGGACCGCCGACCAGGCTGCAGGTCTTAAACGTGCTTTTCCAGGGACAGATGTGATCCAGCTGCGTGCCGACGACATAGAGGGGCTGTTCGATGCAGCCCAGGTCGATGGGACGTCCGCCCAGAACCAGACGGTCCTTTTCGGCCAGGCGGTTGTTCAAATAGAGCTCCCGGAGATAAAAAGCGCACATGGCCTCCGGGAGCCGGGTGCTGTCGCTGTTCCAGAAGAGGATATCCGATTTGGGCGGGGCCATGCCGAAAAGACAGGTCTGAACAAAATTCCGCCAGATCAGGCTGTCGGACCCGAGCATGCGAAAGACCATCTCAATATACTTCTCGCTCAGATAACCGTTTTCTTCCATTATATCTTCAATGGCCACAACGGATTTTTCGGTGATGAAAAACCCGAGGTCGCCCGGTTCCGAAAAATCGACCAGCGTCGAAAACAATGTCCAATCCGTCACTGGAACGGATTTTTTCTTTTTGGATCGCTCCTCATTAAACCAGGCCATGAGCGCCGCCAGGACGGTCCCGCCGATGCAGTAACCCGCCGCATGCACCGTTCCGGACCGGCAGATCGCCCGGGCCGCGTCAATGGCCTTCAGGGCTCCCCGCATCATGTAATCCTCAAAGGTGACGTGGCGCATCATCGATATCGGATTCTTCCAGCTGATGATGAACACCGTGAACCCGCGATCCCGGAGGTAGCCCACAAAGCTCATGGGCGGATTCAAATCAAAAATGTAAAATTTATTGATCCATGGCTGAATGAAGACGATGGGGACGGTCTGTGTCTTCCTGGTCGCAGGCTCATACTGGATGAGCTCCATAAGTTCATTCCGGAAGACGACGCGGCCGGGCGTCGCGGCGATGTTCTCTCCGATTTTCCAAACCGTATCATCCGTCAGCCTGAGCAGAAAATTTCCGAGCTGGAGATCTTCATGGAAGCGCTGAAACCCGCGCATGAGACTTTCCCCGGAGCTGTCCATGAACCGCTGAAGGGCTCCCGGATTGGTCCAGAAGAAATTCGCCGGCGAGCAGGCGCCGATCGCCTGCCGAACCCAGAAAAGGGCGCGCTGTCTTTCTCTCTCCTCCATTCCCTGGGCCTGCTCGATGAGTTCCTTGAGCCATTTCTGATGAATCGCGTGATATTTCCTGGCAAGCTGCGCTCCTGTTTTAAGCATGTCCAGAAAGGACACGGCCCCTTCGTCCTGATCCTGAGGCGAAGAATCGGCGGGCAGAAAACGCGCGATTTCTTCCAGCGCCGCTTCCTCGAGACGGACGATCAGATCCATCCTCATCCGCTCAAATTCCCGCGGTCGTTCCATCCAGGAACGATGGACTTCGCTCAGCGCCGGAAGAATGCCGAAAATATCCGCTTCTTTTCCGGCTTCCGTGACGGTCTTATTTTTTTCGGACATATTTCCCAATGTGAACCACCAGTTCACCGATGGTTGTTTCCTCGTTCAGCATGTCCAGAGGAATCTTGAGGGGGAAGTTTTCCTCGAGGAAGGTCTGGAGGTTTACAGCGGCCATGGAATCAAAATCCGGTATCTCTCCGAGGCGCGTGTCCGCTGTGATCGGCAGGCTGCCGATCTCCGGAAAGAGTTCCTGTATTCCGTTCCTGATCTTCGTCAAAATATCATCCATGAATTTCTCTCCCGTCTTTGAAATGCCAGGCTAAATCCGGATCAGATTCGCTCCCCACGAGAAACCGCCGCCAAAGGTCACCAGCATCACCAGGTCGCCCGGAGCGGCTATCCCTTCGGACAGGACCTCATCGAGGGCAATCAGCACCGACGCACTGGCGGTATTGCCGTATCGATCCAGGTTCACGTAAAACCGTTCCCTGGGCACGTGCAGGACATCCGCTATCCTGTGGATGATGTTGATATTGGCCTGATGGCAGATAAAGCGCTTGATCTCCGCGATGTCCACCCCGGCTTCCGCGATGAGCCGTTGAATGACCTTGGGCCCCTTGTCGATGGAAAAGGCGAAGACATCCTCCCCCTTCATCCTGAAATAGGCCATGCGGGGACTGGTGATCCTCTCGTAGGGCAGCATGGTGCCCCCGCCGGGCACGCAGATGGTGTTGTTTCCGGCTCCATCCGTACCCAGACATGAATGCAGAATGCCTCGACGGCCTGAAGCATCGGCGCAGAACAGGACAGCCCCGGCGCCGTCTCCAAAAAAGGGGTAAGTGGAAAAATCTTTTTTATTGAGAATTCTCGAGTACATTTCGGCGGCGATCAAGAGAATGTTTTCATACTTGCCGGACCGGATAAGAGCATCGGATACCTCGATCCCGAAAGACCCCCCCGAACAGACCGAATTGATGTCAAAGGCAAAGGCCTTTTTCGCCCCGATCTCGTGCTGAACACGGGTCGCCGTCGCCGGCTGCATCCGGTCAGGCGAGGACGTGGAAACCACGATACCCTCGATTTCCTCCGGCGGAACGCCGGCCTTCTGAAGACAGGAGAGGGCGGCTTTGATGGCCAGATCCGAAGTGCATTCATCATCGGAGGCGCATCTTCTCGCAAGAACCCCTGTCTTCTCACCGATGAGACGGCGCGCATCCGGAGAAAACTGGGTCAGCGCTTCGTTTGGAATGATCGTTTCCGGAAGATAACTTCCCGTTGAGCAGACAGCGGCACTCTTCATGAAGATATTCTCCAGCCGTTGCAGGCGCCCTTGAAACGCAAAAACCCCGTCCTCTTTTCGGCAACGGGATTTTTGTCATACGCGCAAGTCAACCCTCAATCAGGTAAAAGGATTAAAATCTAATAAAACAACAGGATACCCATTCATTATTTATAATAGATTATTATCTGCCTGATATTAAAGTCAAGAATATTCGTCAAATTTTAATGGCTGTTATACGCTGCGCAACAAAACAATGAGAGGACGGATGGCAGGCTCCTGGATGAAAAGCATTTCAGGATATGATTCAATCGTCCCGTGCGGCGGGTAAAACCTGGAGGGCGATGAGGGATTTGAACCCTCGACACCAGGCTCCGGAGGCCTGTGCTC
>CAYXFF010000033.1:0-6692 GCA_964464185.1 uncultured Syntrophaceae bacterium
CTCGCCGCCAGCTCACCCATGGTTGCCATTTTGGTCGCATGCCAGAGCTGCTGCGATATGACCCTGGTCTCCTCGCTTTTTCGCTCTAATTCAACGGTGCGTTCCTTAACGCGGCTGTCCAGCTCCAGGGTCAGCTGGAGCAGCTCCTGATTGGTCTTCTGCAGTTCATCGTGCACGGCGATGAGTTGTTGATTGGCCTCGTCGAGTTCACGGTTTTTTTGGACGGCGTTTTCGAAGGTTGACAGGAGAAGATCCGTTACCTGAAAACAGTCCAACTCAACATGGTGTATCTCTCCGGCGAAATAAATCTCATGTTCGTGCTCTAAGCTTCTCGATTTGCGAAATTCCTTGTTGGCGAGCACATGTTCGATCCGTGACAGGAGGAACTCGTCCTTGTAAGGCTTCGTAAGAAAATTGTCGGCACCGCTCTTGATGCCATTGATGACATCTCCGGTATCGGAAAGCCCGGTGAGAAGTATCACCGGTATTTCCCGGAGGGTGCTGTCCGCCTTGACGGCCCTGCACAATGCATAACCGTCCATGATCGGCATCATGATGTCGCTGATGATGATGTCCGGCTTCCGGCCCTTCAGAAACTCTATGGCCTGACTGCCGTTTTCCGTGACCGACACGGTATACCCATGACCTAAAAGCAGATGCTCGAGCTTGAGTGCCTGTGTCGGGCTGTCTTCTGCAATTAGAATGTGAACTCTTTTCTTTCCCTTGTCTTTTTTGTCAGTCATTGTCGTTCACCAATTGGTTGAGCAGTTTAGAAATCTCCTCTGGAGAAAGAACTTGCAAGGCCGCGCCAATGGCAACCGCCTCTCCGGGCATGCCGCAAATCACGCTGGTTTCCTCTATTCCTCTACTTCACGGGGACGCACTTTGGCAAGGGTCTTGACCTTTGTCAAGAGTTCCTGCTGCCAGGCATCGTCATCATCAACCATGCTCTTGTTTATCACATCAAGGGCCCCCGCTTGCATCGCGGCAAAAATTACATTGTACGCCTTTTCGTTCTCGGAAGCGGTAATGATAACAATGGGTGTGGGATTGGCAGCCATAATGCTTCTTGTCGCTTCCAGGCCATCCATTTCCGGCATAACCACGTCCATCGTAATCAAATCAGGCCGCAAATCGGCGGCCATCTCTACTGCCTGCTGGCCGCTTGTTGCCTGACCCACCACCGTGATCTCCCCATCGCTCTCCAGCAAAAGAGTCAGCTTCTTTGCCCATGTGGGAGAATCCTCAACGACCAGTACCCTGATCATATAACCTCCTGCGCCAAAACCAACTCTATCAGCCGGCCGCTGATCATTTCCAGAGGCAATACCTCGTTGACGGCGCCCATGGCGATGGCCTCCTTGGGCATGCCAAAAATGATGCAGGTTGCCTCGTCCTGGGCGATGGTATAACCGCCGGCGTTGCGGAGCGTCTTTAGTCCCCGGGCGCCGTCTGAACCCATGCCCGTGAGGATCACGCCTGCCGTTTCCGGGCCGTTCACTGCGGCTGCCGATTCGAAAAGAACCGTCGCCGAGGGACAGTGTCCATCAACAAGGGGCTGCTTTTTCAACCAGACATAACCATCCGCTGATACGGTCAGGTGCCTGTCGTCCGGCGCCAGATAGACCATCCCCGGCTTCAGCTTTTCACCTGTCTGGGGCACCATTACCTGCAGGGGCGTCGTTTCATTCAACCAGATGGCAAGGCCGCTTATGAAATTCCGTGACATATGCTGCACCACCAGAATCGGCGCCGGAAAACCGGCCGGCAGCCGGCTCAGGATCGCCTGAAGGGCCGGCGGGCCGCCTGTGGAAACACCTATAGCAACCAGACGGACAGGTTGCAGGCGCAAATTCCGAGGCACTGCTGCCTTTCCCGGCATTTTCGGCTGCTCCGGCTGAGGCCATCGGGTTCTCCGGACCACCTTGACATCAGCCATTGACTTGATCTGGGAAATAAGCCGGTCCGCTTCAGCAGGGTCTGTCCCCGGCAGCCCTTTCGGTTTGCCCAAGACCATCAAGGCGCCGCATTCGATGGCTTTGTAGGTAATCCCCAGCCGGATGTCGGACTCGGTAGAGGTCAAAACGACGATCGGCCGGGGCATCTCCGCCATGATGTGGCGGACCGCCTCGTAACCATCCATCCCGGGCATATGGATGTCCATGGTGATAATATCGGGGTTGAGCTTCCGGCAAAGCGCTATGGCCTCCTCGCCGTTTGCCGCTTCTCCCACCACCTGTATTCCCGGATCGCTACCGAGTATTCTCCGAATGAGAAGGCGCAGCGTCGGTGAATCGTCAACGATAAGAACTCGTAACATTTTTCCTCATCCCATTGAACCGTTCACTGTTCACTGCCCTTATCACCCAATCAGTCTCTCAATCGTCGCCAATAGGTCCTTTTGGTCAAAGGTGCCCTTGATAATGTAGGCATCCGCTCCGGCTTCCATGCCCCGGATCTTGTCCTGGGGTGTTTCAAGAGATGTCACAAGCACCACGGGCCGGTCCTTGAGCTTCTCATGGCCCTTGATTTTCCTGGTCAGGTCGAAACCGTCCATGCGCGGCATTTTAACATCGGCCACGATTCCATCAACAGGCTCGCTCTGAAGGATGGCCCAGGCTTCCTCGCCGTCGGCGGCCACCATGACCTGATAGCCGGCATTTTCCAGGATATTTTTTTCCAGGGTGCGGGTGGTTATGGAATCGTCCACAACGAGCACGCGGCGACGGGCGACTTCCTTGACCTGAATCGCGATGGTTGCGGCAGTCCCGGCGCCTTTTTGCGCCGATTTTACGAGGTCAGCCACGTTCAGGATCATGACGACCCGGCCATCCCCCAATATGGCGGCCCCGGCCACGTTGCGTACGCGGCTGAACTGTCGCCCCATGCCCTTGATGACCACTTCCTGGGTCCCGTAAACGTCATCTATCCGAAAGGCCATCTTCTTCTCCGCTACGCCAACCACCACGATCGTGATCTTCTGTCCGGCAGTGAAAGGCGCCTCCGATTCCGGCAGTTCCAGCACCCGTGCCAGTGAGAAGAGCGAGAGGGGCCGCCCCGAGACACGGATTGCCGGTTTCCCCTCGATGCTGCCTATCTCCTCCACCTTTATCTGGAGGATGCGCACGACGGTCGTTGTGGGAATCGACACGATCTGTCCGGCCGTTCCCATCATGAGTACGTGGCTGGTGGCAAGCGTCAGAGGCATGGTCAGCGTGAAGGTGCAGCCTCTCCCCGCGGTTGTTTCCAAGTCGACCACCCCCTGGAGTCTTTCCAGGTTTTTGCGAACCACGTCGAGGCCTATGCCCCGCCCGGAAATCTCCGTCACCTTCTGGTGCGTGGATAGCCCCGAACGGTATATGAGATTGAAGATCTCGCTATCCTTCATCCCTTCGGTCTCCTGTGATGTCAGGAGACCCCGGGCCATGGCCGCCTGTTTTACGGCTTTAAGGTCAATTCCCGCCCCGTCATCAGAAACCGTCAGGACAATGGTATTCCCCCTTTGCGCCGCCTTAAGCCGGATGGTCCCCGCCCGCGGCTTGCCTGCCGCCTCCCTGACGTCGGGAGGTTCGATGCCATGGTCAACGGCATTGCGCAGCAGGTGGGTCAGGGGGTCCTTCATCATATCCAGGAGTTGCCGGTCAACGTCCGTATCGGCCCCTTCCACCTGGAGGTTCACTTCCTTGCCCTGTTCTCTCGCCAAATCGCGCACCATGCGGGGGTAAAGTTCGAATAGGGTCGCCGTTGGCAGCATCCGGACCCTGCGCACCCCGTCATGCATGTCATCGGTCAGAAGGGAGAGATACCTGTAATCGCTCTCAAATTGACGGTGCAGGGCCTGGATTTCCGTACCGAAGTTCTTGACGTTGTCTCCGTTTACATCCAAGAAATCGATAAGCCGATTCACCTCCGGCCGCTGCCCATCCTGGCGCCTCAGGAGACGGTAATCTCCCCGCAACTTGTTCCAGTTCTTCTGCCAGCGGCCAACCCGCTGCCCAATAGCTTTGATCTCGTGCAAACGCTGCTCCGTCCTCATGCGGGCAACCATGAGCTCGCCCATACGGTCCATCAGGTTGTCCACCTTGGCCATATCGACACGGATGGTCTCCGCGGCAGGTGCTGCTGCGGCCGGCGCTCGCGCCGGCGGTGAAACGGGAGGGGGCGTCCCTGGAGGCGCCGATGGGGATTGTCCCCGAGGCGGGTCCACCGGTGACGGCGGCGGGGTTGCCCCCTGAGGCGGTTTCGTTGACCATTCAGCTTCCCCGCCTGAAAGAGACCCCTTCTTGACTTCCTCCAGGTCGGCCAGCATTTTTTCTCTTTTTTCTGCAGACAACTCGCTTCCTGTCAGATAGGTATCCATGGCCTCTTTCAGGGCATCTGCGGAATGAAAGAGGGTGTCAAATATTTCCGGTCGGACTGGCAACGCCCCCCGCTGGATCATCCCCATGACGTCTTCCAGCCGGTGGGCTATTTTTTCGATATCCCTTATATTCACCGCCCGCGCCCCCCCTTTGATACTGTGGGCAGCGCGGAAAAGGTCGGCGAGCAACTGTTCCCGCTCATCCCCGGAGGGGGCTTTTTCCAGGGACAACAAGCCGCTGTTGAGCACGCCGAGAAGATCTGCCAGTTCCGATTGAAAGGTGGTCAGCAGTTCCCTTTTTATATCTTCACTTGTGTTCATTGGCTCCCCCAGTTCACTTCAGTGAACAGTCGTCAGTTAAAAAACCATTCACTATTCACTGTTCACTATTTAAACTGGTCCATCTTCTTGCTCAGCTGTAAAGCCAGGACATTGAGGCTATGGGCCGCTTGCTCCGCCTGCTTCGTACCGATATCGGTCTGGGCGGTGGCCTGGTTGATGCTATCCATGGCTGTGACGATCTGATCCATCCCGGCCAACTGCTGCTTCGTGCTGACGGCAACCTGCTGGGCCGACTGGGCTACCTGCTGGATGCGCTCCCGGATGGAACGGATCGCCTCCCCCGTCGTCTGTGTCAACAGAACACCGGACTCCGCCCGCTTGGTCCCTTCTTCGGTGACCATCACCGCCGTGTTGGCCGCCTTCTGGATCTCCCCAAGGATGTCCTTCACCTGGGCCGTTGCCTGACGCGATTGCTCCGCCAGTCCTCGAACTTCGCCCGCCACGATGGCAAAACCCTTCCCCGCCTCCCCGGCGCGCGCCGCTTCAATGGCCGCGTTCAGGGCAAGCAGGTTGGACTGGTCGGCAATGTCGTTCACCGTCGCAATAATCTCGCCGATCTGCTGGGTCTGCTCGCTTAAACTCAGGATCGTCTCGGCAATCGTCCCCACCTGCTCCTTGATCTTGGTCATCCCCTCCATCGTGCTCTGGACGGAATGGATTCCCTCGTCGGCAATACGGGTGGATTCCTGGGCAACCTCCAATACCTGACGTGCGCGCTCGGAAGCCTGCTCCGCCGTCTGGCGGACCTCCTGCAGGGTGCTTGTCGTCTCGCTTACTGCCGCCGACTGCTCGGAACTCATGGAGGCCTGTTCCGTCGTCACCGCCAGGATCTCGGACGTGGCCGTGGTCAGGTTGCCGGCCGTCTCTCGGATGCTCCCCAGCATGCTCCGGAGGCTGTCAATGATCCCTTGAAGAGCCTGGGCGATCTCGTCCCGGCTGTCCTTCGGGATATTCTGAACACTGAGATTGCCGCCTGCGACCGCTTTGATCTTGTCAAAGACCGTCTGGATGTCCTCGGCAAACTGGTCCATGGCGCCGGTCAGGATGCCGATCTCGTCCCGCCGGTCCATCTTAAGGCGCGTCCCCAGATGGCCTTGCGCCAGTTCCTGCATCATCTGTACACCCTGCGCCAGAGGCTTGGTGATGCTCAAGGTCAGGAAGATGACGATCAACGTAGAAAGCACGACGGCCACAGCTCCAATTATCATCATGGTTATGCGCGCAGTGGCTTGCCCCTGCAATGCATCATCGTAGCGATTTTTAACACGCTCTTCAGTATGCAGGATAAGATTCTCTATGTGCTCTATCCATAGAGACACTGCGGGGGCAGCTTCCTTGAGCAAAAACTTTTCGGCCTCATCGTACTTTTCTGCCGCGGTCAGCTCGACCACCTTATTGTTCAGCGCTCTTGAGTGATCCTGGGCAACCTTGATTTTGGAGATGATCTCCCATCCCTTTCGATTATCCTTCGTGGTCAACTCTTCGACCATTTTCAATCCTTCATCATATTTTTTTCTGCCTTCAGCAATCTTGGTTTTCATTGCCTCCGTATTTCTTATGTCTTTCACCAACAGGCTATTCCTGATGGCGATGGACACATTCTTCACATCATCAATCATGTTGTTGGCATAATGAACACGGGCAACATTACCTTCCACGATGAGTTTAAGCTTATCCTGCGTGTTCTCCATCTGATATAAAACCACCAGGATCAAGGCAATCATGAAAATAATCACCAGACTAAATCCCAATCCCAGACGCACGGCAATTTTCATATTTTTAAGCATCTCACGTTCCTCCTCTTTTCATGCCTTTCAATTATGTTCATTATTCCTGGATTGCTGTTACATTGCCGTCCGCTCACAGGGTCGAAGCCCCGAAACCATTCCATGGACTAAGCGGAAACCTCTTCATGCACGATAATCGCCGGATCGGAGAGCAGACGTTCAATATCCAGCACGATGAGCATGTCATCGGTGATGCCCCGGAT
>CAYXFF010000033.1:6792-15084 GCA_964464185.1 uncultured Syntrophaceae bacterium
GGCTGTGTTTCCTGGACAAGTTTGATATCCAGGCCATAACGCTCCTTCCCGAGAAGGAAAGACTGCAAATAGAGGGTTTCCCCTTTGGTCATATCTTCTTCCGGGAGGCGGGCAATGAACCGCGCCCTTGCTTCCATGATCTGCCGATCCTTTCGCGTTTCTGATTGCTGGTTCATCATGGCTCCTCCTGTCTCCTGTCTCCTGCCTTAACTATTGCATCGCTTCAATCATTGTCAGCAACTGGGCGGAGCTCATGCCGTCGGTGCCCGGCAGAATTTCATCGGGCGGCATTCTGGCGCCAAGACGCAGCGCCTGCGAACGATGTCGCATCGCCTCATCCCGGCGGCCGGCCTGGCGATGGATGACGGCCAGGCTGAAATGCGCCATGAGGAAATCCGGGACCAGGTAGAGCGTCTTTTTAAGGAGCTCCACGGCTTTTCCATGCTTGCCTTCTTCCTGGCGGATGAGGGCAAGGATATAGTAAGCCTCGGCCAGCAACGGATCTTTCTTGACGGCCTTCTCGCACCAAGCGCTGGCTTCCTTCAGCCGGCCCCGGTTGGCATGCGCCCGTGCAATCTCGCAGTAGGCCGGTACGAATTTCGGGTCTTTGGCGATCCGCGCCTGGAATCTCTCGATCGCCCCTTCGTAGTTTCCCTTTCCCAACATGATGAGCCCTTCTCTGTAGGGATCGGCCTGTTCCGGCGGCCTTGGTGGAGCGGGAATTGGATATGGCGGCACAGGCCGTGCAGGTTCCTCCCGGACCGGGAGGAGATCGAGGATTTTAGCGCGCCCCATGATGGGGACCGAAGCCCAATCCTGCGGCATCACGGCGATTCCCGGTCTATGGGGGGGGGCGATTCCCCTCCGGTAGAGGATGGCGCCGGGAAAGTTCCAGAAAATAAAGGGGTCACAAATGGCGCTTCCCGCCTCGGCCGCCCCGGCAATGAACCATCCGTCGGGAATCAGACAACGGTGGAGCCGAAATGCCATCTCACGCATCATGACCTCTTCGAAGTAGATGGCTACGTTCCGGAAGAGGATCAGGTCCATGGCATTCGTATTGGTTGTCAGGGATGGGTAGACATCTTCCGCAAGGTTCAGATAGGCAAAATGGACCATCTCCCGGATAGACGGTTTTAGCTCGAAGCCACCATCGCAGGGTGTAAAAAAACGTCCACGCGTAAGAGGATCGGTCACCCGGAAGGAACGCTCCTTGTAACAGGCTTTTTCAGCCCATAAGAGATCGCTCTTGTTGATGTCCGTGCCCAGGATGAAGACGTTCCATTGGGCAATATCGGGCAGAATCTGACAGAGCAGCATGGCCAGGGAATAGGGTTCTTCACCGCTGGCGCAGCCGGCGCTCCAGATACGGAGGCGGCGGTCGTCGCGGTGGCGCGAGATGATCTCCGGCAGGACATGCTGGCTGAGGGCATCCATCTGAGGCGTGTCACGAAAGAAGTAGGTTTCATTGATAATGAGCAGCTGGATCAGTTCATCCCAGGGCTTGCCGTTCGTTTGGGAGACAGACAGGCAGCGGTAGTATTCTTTGATGTCTTCAAAACCGCTGCGGCCGGCTGCGGCCAGGACGCTCCTCACCATCGCGTCGCGCCGGCGCAAAGGGAAATGCATTCCCGTCCTTTCCAGAACAAGTTGCCGGAAAAGCTCGTAGCTCGCATCGTCCATCTGCGGATTCTGTGTATAATGTCGTTGGTTCATAATTAAATCCAGCATCAAGCATCCACATTCCGGGAACACTCAATTTCCCCCTCCCTTGACGGGTGTGGATGAAGGGGAAGGTGTAAGGATGATGGAAACAGGCTTTCAGAATCCAGAATCAGAATCATGCCATCTTTCCGCCTGACGACTGCCCTCAGGTACCGGGAATCGCAGAGAGGATCGGGGGGGGGTTCCACATCTCTGTCCGGCAACTTGAGAACTTCCGTCACTTCATCCACCACAAGGGCAAAGGTCCGTTCGGCAAGGGAGATGACGAGCAGGCGATCGTCCAGACGGGGCTCCTGCGCGGGATGACCCAAACGATGCCGCAGGTCTGCAACCGGGATGACCCGGCCGTGCAGGTCTATGACTCCGATGACCCAGGGTGGGACATCAGGCACCGGCGTGACGGATACCATGCGCAGCGCGATCTCCACCTGATGAAGGGGAAGCGCAAAGCGTTCTCCGTCGAGCCGGAAAACGACGAAGGAATTCGTTTCTGCTGAACCAGCCTCGAGAGGATTGATCGGGAACTCTTGCATTTCCCCTGCCTCTGACAATTTCGCTGTCTGTAGTTCCGGCGATTGTTCTGCCATCATAAATTGCCCCCTTCCTTTCTTAACGGCGTTCATTCAACCATCAGGAATGGTCTTATCACGTGTCCCGGCAATCGAATCTGTTATGGCCCTCTTCTTCATTGCTTTTAAGGCATCGCGGACCTTTTCGATTTCCGTCACCTTGTCAAAAAAATAGTCTGCCCCCAGTTCCTCGCATTTTTTCCGATATTGCGGATAAGGGTAATTGGTCAGTATGATGACCAGTGTTGGCAGCTTCTTGCTCCTTATGTCTCTTAAAACCTCTATGCCGCTCGGGCCGGGAAGGCGTATATCCAGGATCACGACGTCCGGCTTGATCTCCGCAATGGAACGAATGGCGTCCCGAGCGTTTTCAGCCGTCCCGGCTATTTCAATATTATCCACTCCTTCAATCATTTTTTTCAGTCCGTCACGCACGATCTTCGAATCATCCACAATAAAGACTTTCATGGCAGGTCCCTTTTGAGAACGGCTTTACAAACAAAGAAGACGCAATATGAAACATATACCCCTCGCCCAACCCTCTCCCGCACACAATATCCCCTCTCCTTGCGGGAGGGAATGAAAGGGAGGGAGCCCTTTTCATTGTAAATCTATTGTTATTTTCGGGATATGTCTGTCAAGGAACCCTGATTCTTCTGTCAGGGAATCCCTACAAAGAAAGGGTTGACAAGAAGCCATTAGTCGCCTAAGCTACTAATAAACAAGCATCGTGAAAAAGGGGTGTTTATATGACTACGGCAACAGTGCGGATTCCGGAGGAAAAGAGAGACATTCTAAAGATCATCGCGGGTATCGAGAAAAGGGACATAGGAAAAATAATCGCAGACCTTATCGACGAGTACATTGAAAGGCATCGGGAAACCCTTGATTTGCTCTCCAAGCCTGAATGGGTCGAAATCATCAGGAAAGGCAAGGAAGAAGTATCGAAAGGCATCAAGGGGAGAGGTCTTCATGAGTTGGAAGATTGAGGTCAAGCCCACCGCTGAAAAGCAATACCTGAAACTCGATAAAAAGACCCGGCAAAGAATCAAGAAAGTCCTGTTGGAATTAGAGCAGGCAGAAAAACCTTTGCAGCATCGTGACGTCAGACCCTTGACGGGCAAACTGGAGGGGGATCATCGTTTGCGGATCGGAAACTGGAGAGTTCTTTTTACCCCCGACAGGAGTGAAAAGATCATTTATGTGTATGCCATTCTGCCCCGAGGCAATGCTTATTGATTCTTTCAGACGAGGTGATTTTCCAATGCGTAGCGGGTCAAATCCGCGTTCGTGCTCATCTTCATTTTTTCCAGGATGCGGCTTCGATAAGTGCTGACTGTTTTTTCGCTGAGGCAAAGCTCGCCCGCAATGCCCTTCAAGGACTTTCCCCCGACGATCATGCAAAGGATCTGAAATTCGCGGTCCGAGAGGCTCTCGTGAACCGGCTTATCTGAGGCATCGAGATGGGAAACCAGTTTCTCGGCAAGAGACAGGCTGACATACTTGCCCCCTGAGATCACTTTCCGGATCGCCTTCACGAGCTCCGTCGGCGCGCTCTCTTTCATCAGATATCCCGAGGCGCCGGCCTTGATGAACCGCAGGGCGTAACGGTCTTCCGCGTGCACACTGAGAATCAGGACCGGGAGTTCCGGTTTGTCGTATTTCAATTGCTTCAGGACATCAAAACCGCTCCTGTCCGGCAGTGTGATATCCAGGACAACCAGATTGCAGTCCGTTTTTCGCAGGAGCGAAAAAAACTCCCCGGCGTTTTCAGCTTCCCCCGCGACCGCCATATCCGGCTGGTTTTCAATGATTTGCCTCAGGCCAAGCCTGACCACGGGATGATCGTCGACGATGATTACATTTATCATGATGATTATTCCCTAACAGGCTGTTGCCCTTCGGCAAGCTCAGGATGCGCCCATCCCCGCTCAAAGGGTTAGCGACAGGAGATCCCACACGGTCAAAAACTGCACCTCCGTATCGCGGACCCTCACCCTTGCCCGCAGGTTCTTATTGATCACCTGGCAATAAGGGGGATGGTATTTCTCAATAAAACTATCGAAAGCGCGCGGGACGACCGGTCGCGGCATCTCCTTGTACTTTACCTCAATCGGTATGATCCTCCCGCCGGTCTCGACGACGAAATCGATCTCCGTCTTGGCCGTCGTACGCCAGAAATGAATCTCAGCCCCCGTCCAGCGCAGCTTTTCCCGCAGGAGCAGATACACGAGATTCTGAAAGGCAAAGCCCATATCATCCGGCCGCTGGACGCCACCCATGATCCCCAGTGCGTAATTTCTGAAACCCGGATCCGAAAAGTACACCATCGGGGCTTTGCTGATTTCGCTGCGCACGTTGCGAAAGAACGGCGCGATACGTTTAAGGATGTAGGTCTCCTCCGCGTACCAGCAATAATTCTTCAGCGTGGCAAGGGCTATGCCTAATGTGGCGGAGATTTCAGAATAGTTTATGAGCCTCCCTGTCTGGTCAGCCAGTGTTTTCATGAGCTGACCGTAAGCTTCGATCTTCTCTACATTCAGCAGATAGACAATATCCCTGATGATGTAGCCCTGGTAAATCTCATCCATCACACGCAATTTTTCACGGGCTTCGGATTCCAGCACGACCCGGGGATAACCGCCATAGTTCAGATATTCTGTTAAGAGTTCGTCACAGCGGGCGCTCTCCACGGCAAAGAAATCCGGGAGACGGTCCTCATAGCGGTATTCCGTCCGATGATTTACAAACTCCCTGAGCGAGAGTGGGTAAACCTCATAGATCCGCTTTCTCCCCACCATCGACTCCTTGACCTTGGCCCTGAGATCCACGCTGCCCGATCCGGACACGATAAATTTATAGGGCAATCCCATGTCCTGAAGACCTTTCAGGAAAAGACCGGCGTCCTCCCGCCGCTGAATTTCGTCTATGAAGACGAAACCGGGACCTTTCCCCAACTCCAACTCAATCTTCTTCAGCAGCGACTGTTGCGAAGTAAAGTGCCCCCGGTCCTGATCGAAGTCGAGACTGAAAAAGAGAGTCCGTTCGCGGGCGGCTTCCAGTTCCCCCTGGATGATCTTCATAATAGTCGTCTTACCGGCCTGGCGCGGCCCGACCAGGAAGGCAATCTCCTCCCTTTTCAGGTCTCGCCTGAGATCATTTAGAATGGTTCGTTTTATCATTATGGCAACCATAGTTTCATTTTAACATAGTTAATCTACAAATCAAGGTATATCATGACATAAACCACGCCGATCATCGTGATTTCTTCCGTCCTCCCGGTATTTTCAAAATCACGGTGGTCCCTATGCCGGGTTCCCCGGAAATCGAAAGTTCTCCTCCAAAAACCAGGGCCCGCTCTCTCATTCCCAGAATCCCAAGGGATTTCATGCCCAGCATTTCACCCTCTGTGATTCCCCTGCCATTGTCCATGACTTCGAGGTAAAGATATCCCTCTTCCTCTCTAAAAAGGACGGTCACCTTATCTGCTCCGGAGTGTCGGGCCACGTTGGTCAGGGCTTCCTGAAAGATGCGAAAAACGGCCGTCGCGGTCGTCTCTTTCAGTGTTATATACTCAGAGACTGAAACGAGCTCACACTGAGTCCCCGTGCGATTCGTGAATTCTTCGCTCTCCCATTCCAGAGCGGCGATCAGACCTAAATCATCCAGAACGGATGGCCGAAGTTTCGTTCCGATATGGCGGACATTCTGGATGAGCCCGTCTATGAGCTTGTTTGCTGAATGGATCCTTTTCATCAAGAAGTCATGATCTTTGCCCTCTTTTTCGTCCTCTATCTTCTGCGACAGCAATGAGAGATCCATCTTCAATCCGGTGAGCCCCCCTCCCAGTTCGTCATGGATTTCCCGTGCGATCGTGATCTGGGATTCCTCGCGTATCTGCTGCAATCGTTCAGCGAGGGCTCGCAACTGCTGATAGGATTGCCTCAATTCATCCTCCGCCCGCTTGCGGTCGGTGATGTCCACAACGATGCCTTGATAATGGGTTACCGTTCCATTAGCCGCTCGCCTCACCCACGTCCGGTCGTCAATCCATCTTACGCCTCCGGACTTTGTCAGGATTCGGTATTCCTGCGAAAATTCGGTTCTGCCTTCCTGGGTATACCACTCAACTTCGGCAGCTATCCTCGAAAGATCGTCGGGGTGCACAATGGAGGCATAGGCGATTCTTCCGCTCACGAAATCATCAGGAGCGTATCCGAAAAGTGAGACATTGGAAGAGACATATTCCACCGGCCAGCCCTCTTCGGCTTTCCACAGCCAAATCACTGCCGGACTATGGTCAATGATGAATTCGAGTTCCTTCATCTTCATGAAAGCATCCCGCAGGGCCCCTTCGGCCCTCTTGCGGTCGGTGATATCTTCTATCGTCCCATCATAATAGCGGATATTTCCCTGTTCATCTCGCATTGCTTTTGAACGGATGGAAACCCAGATCAGCCCTCTTGTAGGGTGTTTGAATTGGATCTCAAAGCCCTGCACCTTCCCCTCTGCGGCGATACGTTTTTGAAACCGCAGTCTGTCCTCCGGGTTTGCATAGAGCTGATTCGGAATATCGGTCACCTTTTCCATCATCTCTTCCGGCGACGCATATCCGCATATCGCCGCGAAGGCCGGGTTGATGATTACAAAACGCCCTTCAGGAGTGGAACGGTAAATACCTTCCAGGATTGTTTCAAAAATATCCCTGTATTTTTCCTCTGACCTTTTGAGCGCCTCCTCAGCCTGCTTGCGCTCGGTGATGTCGCGACCGATGCCAAAGCGGCCTACTGGTTTACCCCTTTCGTCGTATAGAGTCTCTGCATTGAACTCCAGGGAAATCCTTCCTCCGTCCTTCCGGATCATTTCTGCTTCATAAACAGGAATAAGCTCCCCCTTCATGGCCCTTCTGAAAATATCTCTCGCTTTATCAACAAAATCCGGTGCAAGAATCTCCGCAAAGGACTTCCCGTTCAATTCATGGGGGGTATACCCCAGAATTTTCTCAAGCGCCTGGTTCATATATGTGATGGATCCCTTTCTGTCGGCGGTATAGATGAGATCCCTCGTGGTCTCGATCAGTGTCCGGTAACGTTCCTCGCTTTCACGCAACCGCTCATCCGCCAGTTCGCGATAGGTGATGTCGAGATAGAGCACCTGATACTGTCCTTTATTATCCCATAATATCTCCTTGCGATAGACCTGGAGATGACGAACGCTCCCGTCTTTTCTAATGATGCTTATGGCATACTCTGACGGGTCTTCAAAACCGTTTCGCCTCTGTTCCCTTCTCGTTTGAAACTCGAGATAGCTCTCCGGAGTATAGCGCTTCTTGACTGGAGTATTTCTCAACTCCTCAATGCTGTCATAGCCATAAATATCCAGAAGGGCCCGGTTGGCATAAAGGGTCTCACCGTCCAAGGTCACGATGCGCACGCCGAGCGGGGATTCATCGAGAGAGCGGCGGAAGTTCTCTTCCGACTGGCGCAGCGCTTCTTCGGCCTGCTTGCGTTCGGTGATGTCCGTGAGGACGTTCAAAGTGGCGGGTTTGCCCTCCCATTCGATCAAGACACCGCTGATATCCGCCCATTTAATGCTTCCGTCCCTGGCAATTATTCTGCACTGATTTCTGTCGGGTACAGCCTCTCCCTTAATCCGCCTCAGGTGTCGCCCTACCGCCGTATCCCGGTCATCGGGGTGAATGATCTTTGAAAAAGGCGTTGATGTGAGTTCCTGCTCCGAGTAGCCGGTTATCTCAACAGTCATGCGATTGACGAACTTGAGCATGCCGTCCTGTGCAACATAGATGGCTTCTTTGGCGGTTTCCACCAGTCGGCGGTATATCTCCTCCGACACCTGCAGCGCCTCCGCGGCCTCTTCTCTCTCATGGTAGTAACGCAGACGCTGCTGCCGCCAGACCAGACCCACACTGGCTCCCGCGCCGACGAGAAGGGCGGCGACAAGAGAGATCAACAACGTCAGCCTTTCTCTCAACGGGGCG
>CAYXFF010000033.1:15184-16725 GCA_964464185.1 uncultured Syntrophaceae bacterium
GAGAAGGGCGGCGACAAGAGAGATCAACAACGTCAGCCTTTCTCTCAACGGGGCGTTCATTTCCGAAATATCCATTCGGGCCGAGAGGTACCAGGGCGAATCGGGAACGGCTCGCACGACCGCAATCACCGGCTTATCACGATAGTCCCGACCTTCCACGATCCCTTTCCGGCCAAGAACCGCCTTTACAACAGGCAGCTCCAGTCTCTCAAGCGGAAACCGTAACTTCAGGGCCGTGTTTTTCTGAAACCTGAGTTCATTGAGAAACACGACTCCATTCCCATCCCGGCGAACGAGCAGGGTCTCGGCTGTCTCGCTGGCAGTCGGCCAACTATTGATGTAGGGATAGAGATAGGTATTCGGATCGATTCGAAAGGCGAGAACGGCAATCATCCGGCTGCTGCCATTTCCCTCGAAAATGGGGACAAGCATCTTCAGGTAAATTCTTTGATCATGCTCATTCCAGTAGAAATCCTCAAAGGCTATCCTTCCCGATTTCAGGATTTTAGATGAAGAAGGGGAAACAAAAGAATTGGTCCGCTCCGGCTTATCGGGAACGACGAGCCTCTTTGCATAGCGGGTATCCAGCAGCAGGATCCGGTCGTATTGATGGTAAGCCTGGTAATTGCTGAGCCATGACCGGAGACCCCGATTCGCCTCTGGGTCTTCGGGGGTTTCAAGACAGCGTCTCACCAGTCTTGAAAAGACGTCATTCCTGTAAAAGACCTGGGCATCGCCCAGGCGCTCCTTTCTCCACTGGACCAGTCCAGCTATCTTCAGATCCCCAATGACGGAAAGCTGACGTTCCACTTCGGATCTGTAGCGCATTGCATAATTGGTATAATTGAGGTAACCGGCAAATATGATACCTGCCGACAGGATGAGGAAAATCAGAATGAGTGCACGGGTGGTGCGGTCTTCTTTTTTTTCAGAACCTGCCATGGTCATCATTGAATGCGTAAGGAGTTCATTGCGTCTTTTGCGTCTTTTGCGTCCATTGCGTTTGTTGCGTTCATTGCGTTCTTTACCTCATCTTCCCAACTTCTCATCTTCGCAACTTCTGTCTTTTCTAAACCGGCAGCTCGATGATGAATGTCGCCCCGCCCTCATCGTTGTTCTCCGCCCAGATCGTTCCGCCATGATCCCGGATGATGCCATAGGAAACAGCGAGACCGATGCCCTTCCCCTTGTCCGGGTCCTTGGTGGTGAAGAAGGGATCAAAGATTCGGGCCTTGTCCGTCTCACTGATCCCATGACCCGTATCTGAAATGATGATGCGAACGCTCTCGCCCGCGGGTGTTCTTTCTGTTGAGATTCCGAGTTTTTTCGTCTCCCGATCCTTCATCGCATCCACGGCATTGGATATCAAATGGGCGATGACCGTGGCGATCTTTTCCTTATCGAGCATGAATGGGGGAATAGCCTCTCCATATCGGAGATCCGTAATGATCCCCTCTTTTCTCAAACGTTCATCCTGAGAAGCCACAACCTCTTCTATGATTTTGTTGAGATCATCCTGGGCCTTTCTGGTTTCGGGGATC
>CAYXFF010000034.1:0-9824 GCA_964464185.1 uncultured Syntrophaceae bacterium
TACCAGTGAAAATCGATTCCGTACTTCTTCGCCTTGTAGGCAAATTTTCTTTCCGTCAGGCCGAGCAGTTTCGAGGCCTTGGCCATGTTGCCCCGCGTGCTTTTCAGGGTTTCAATCATCCGGTCCCGTTCCAGCACCTCCACAGCGCCCTCCAGGGAGCTCTCGGGCGCAAGGTCCGTCGCTTTCACCGCCTGGAGGGAAGGGGGCAGGTGATAGGTCTGAATCACATTCTCTTCACACAGGAGCACGGCCCGCTCAATGCAATTCTCCAACTCCCGCACATTACCCGGCCAATGGTACTGCATGAGCATATCGATGGTCGTCTTAGAGAAACTGCGGATATCTTTCTGATTCGCCGTGGTGTACTTTTCCAGAAAAAAATCGGCCAGAAGAAGAATATCCGTTTTTCGTTCCCGGAGGGGCGGCATATAAAGGGGGAAAACGTTCAGCCTGTAATAGAGGTCGTCCCGGAATTCGCCTTTTTCGACAGCTTCCTCCAGGTTCTTGTTCGTAGCCGCTATGATCCGGACATCGGATTTGATTGTATGCGTCCCGCCCACGCGCTCAAACTCCCTCTCCTGGATGACCCGGAGCAGCTTGACCTGGACTTCGAGGCTGATGGCCCCGATCTCGTCCAGGAAAATCGTTCCCTTGTTCGCCAGTTCGAATTTCCCCACTTTCTGGCGGATGGCCCCTGTAAAGGCCCCCTTCTCGTGGCCGAACATCTCGCTTTCGATCAGGTTCATCGGCATGGCGGCGCAGTTCACCTTCACGAAGGCGTTTTTGGCCCGGGCGCTCGCATAGTGGATGGCGCTCGCCACCAGTTCCTTGCCCGTTCCGCTTTCCCCGCGGATCAATACCGTGGCATTGCTCCGGGAGACCTGGGTGATCATCTGAAAGACTTCCTTCATCTTGTTGCTGTTGCCCACAATATTGGTGATGCGATATTTGTTGGCGAGTTCGTCCCGAAGCCGCTGGTTTTCCTGATGCAGCTTCTCCTGCTCCAGATAAATCGTCTCCAGGTTGATGGCCTGTTGGGCGATGATCGCCGCGATGATGGAAAGCAGCCGTTCGCCCTCGGCCAAGTCATAGGCGGCGTCATAGAGTCGGTCCACGCTCAGGGCCCCCACGACCTGAGTCCCTTTCTTGACGGGCACACATATAAACGAAATCTCCTTGTTCGCCTCCGACCTCCTTGTTGCCGTGCGGTTCAGAAAGAGAGGCTCCTCGCTGATTTTCGGGACCACTAAGGAGGTTCCCGTTTCGATGACCCTGCCGGTTATCCCTTCTCCCACCTTGTACTTCCCTCTCTCGATGGCGACCCGGGACAGGCCATGGGCCACTTCGATACTGATCTCGTTTCGCAGCGGGTTCAGGATCGTGATGGTTCCGCGCATCATGCCCATGGACGCGGAGAGGATGTCCAGGACGTTGTAGAGCGTCGCCTTCAGATCCAGGCTCTCACTGAGCGCCCGGCTGATCTCATAAAGAAGTTTCAGTTTTTCGATGTCCTTCGTCGGCATGGCAGCAATGACCTTTCCCTTCACTCAAGACAGTGTTTTGAAAAATCATCCTCTGGCTCGATGGGATAACGTCCGTTAAAACAAGCCAGACAAAAACGATCCGCCGGCAGGCCCGTCGCTTCGAGCATGCCCTGCATGCTCAAATAACAAAGACTGTCCGCCCCGATGTAGTTTCGGATCTCATCCACGGTGTGCTCACAGGCAATGAGTTCTCCCTTGGTGGAGAAATCAATCCCGTAAAAACAGGGGAACCGGTGCGGGGGACAACTCACCATCATGTGAATTTTTTCGGCGCCGGCCTTCCGCAGCGTCTTGATCCGCATCCGGCTCGTCGTACCCCGGATGATCGAGTCTTCGACGATCACAACCTTCTTCCCCTTCAGAAGGCCCCGGACGGGGTTCAGTTTCACCTTCACCCCAAAGTCCCTCATGGACTGGGAGGGCTGGATGAACGTTCGCCCCACATAATGGTTCCGGATGACCCCCATCTCCATGGGAATACCAGAGGCCTGACAATACCCGATGGCCGCATAGCTCCCGGAGTCGGGAAGCGGCATGGCAAAATCGGCCTTCACGGGATATTCCTCCGCCAGCCGCTTTCCAAGCTTTTTTCGGACGGCATAGACGTTCTTGCCGAAGATATTGCTGTCCGGACGGGCAAAATAAATGAATTCGAAGATGCAGCAACTTTTCCTCCCCTCGGGGAAGGGCTTGATGGATTTTAATCCATTCCCGTCAATGATGACAATCTCGCCGGGGTCGATGTCCCGGATGTATTCGGCGTCGATGAGATCGAGGGCGCAGGTCTCGGAGGCAATGACATAGGCATCCTTCAGCTTCCCCAGGCAGAGCGGACGCCAGCCGTTGGGGTCCCGGATGGCGATCAACTGATTCTCGGTCATCAGGACGCAGGAGTAAGCCCCCTTGATTTCCGACATGGTCCTGACGAGGGCCTCTTCAATCCCATTGAAGATGTTTCGCGCGATCAGATGGACGATGATCTCGCTGTCCATGGTGGTCTGGAAGATGGAGCCCCGTTGCTCCAGTTCGCTGCGCAGCCGCTGGGCGTTGATGAGATTCCCGTTGTGCCCGATGGCAAGCGTTTTTCCCGCATGATGCACCACAAAGGGCTGGGCATTCTTCAACACGGACGACCCCGTCGTGGAATAGCGGACATGCCCCATGGCCATGTGGCCGGTAAGACCGTTCAGGATGTCTTCGTTAAAAACATCCGTCACCAGCCCCATCTGTTTATACTCATGGACTTCCTTACCCGTTGAGCTGACAATCCCGGCACTCTCCTGCCCCCGGTGCTGGAGGGCGTAAAGACCGAAGTAGGTCAGTTTCGCCGCATCTTCATGTCCGTAAATGCCGAAGACGCCGCAGGACTCCCTTGGACCGTTGTCGTCGATGATCACTTCCTTATTTGCTTGTTTCATTTTACACTTCACGCTTTACGCCTCACACTTTACGGTTTCTTGTATCTTGGATCCTGCATGATGATATTCCTGGAGCGAGCGAACGGAAAGGCCTTCCTTCTTCAACGTCTCAATGGCGGACGCCATGGCCCAGGCACCGGCCAAGGTCGTGGAGTAAGGAATGCCGTACCGCAGGACCGTACGCCTGATCTGGCCCGAGCCCTCACTGCTCCTCTTGCCCGACGCCGTATTGATCACCATCTGAATCGCTCCGTTCTTGATATGGTCGATTGCGTTTGGACGTCCCTCGGCGATCTTCTTGATCACTTCGTTCGGGATAACGGCCTCTCCCAGATGATGGGATGTCCCGCGGGTGGCGAGAATCTTGAATCCCATGCCGTGGAGTTTCCGCACCACCGGCAGTACCTTGTCCTTATCGGCATCCTTGACGCTTACAAAGACCGCGCCCTCGGTGGGAAGTTTCTGATTGGCCGCAAGCTGCGACTTGGCAAAGGCACTGCCGAAGTCATCATCGATACCCATGACCTCGCCCGTCGATTTCATCTCCGGTCCGAGGAGAATATCGACATTCGGGAAACGGTCAAAAGGAAAGACCGCTTCCTTAACGGACACGTGCTGAGGCTCTGCCTCCCGCGTGAATCCCAGGTCCTTCAGTCGCCGCCCGAGCATCACCTTCGTGGCCAGTTTGGCGAGAGGAACGCCTGTCGCCTTGCTCACAAAGGGAACCGTCCGCGAAGCGCGGGGGTTGACTTCCAGGACATAGATCTTTTCTTCTTTGACGGCGTACTGGATATTGATGAGGCCCACCACATGGAGTTCTCTTGCCAGCGCCCGGGTATGCCTTTTGATTTGTTCGATGAGGTTGACCGACAGCGTATGGGGCGGCAGGACGCAGGCGCTGTCCCCCGAATGGATGCCCGCCTCCTCGATGTGCTCCATGATGCCGCCGATGATCGTGACATCTCCGTCGGACAGGGCATCCACATCGATCTCGATGGCGTCTTCAAGAAACTTATCGATCAGGATGGGATGCTCCGGAGAGGCCAGCATCGCCTGGCGCGTGAAGGTCTCCAGAGACGGTCTGTCGTAAGCGATCTGCATGGCCCTGCCCCCGAGAACGTAAGAAGGCCTGACCACGACGGGATACCCTATGTGTTCCGCCACCCGGGCCGCCTCCTCCACGCCCAGGGCCGTTCCGTTCTCCGGCTGCACGAGTCCCAGTTTCTTGAGGAGTGTCCGGAAAAGATCCCGGTCCTCCGCCAGGGCAATGCTCCCCGGCGATGTGCCGATGATCGGAACGCCCGCCTTATCCAGAGCGGCGGCGAGGTTGAGGGGTGTCTGCCCGCCGAACTGAACAATGACGCCCATGGGCTTTTCCGCCTCCACGATATTCAAAACATCCTCCTTCGTGAGGGGCTCGAAATAGAGTTTGTCGGAGGTATCGTAATCCGTGCTGACCGTCTCGGGGTTGCTGTTCACCATGATGCTTTCGAACCCCTCCTCGCGCAGGGCGAAGGAGGCCTGGACACAGCAGTAATCGAACTCAATGCCCTGACCGATGCGGTTGGGCCCTCCCCCGAGGATCATGACCTTCTCCCTGCCCGACACCCGGACCTCGTTTTCCTTTTCGTAAGTGGAGTAGTAGTAAGGCGTGTAGGCCTCGAACTCGGCCGCGCAGGTATCGACCAGTTTGTAAACCGGTTCGATGCCGAGGCTCTTGCGGGTTGTCCTGATATCATCATCGGATATCCTGAGCAGATGGGCCAGCTGCATATCGGAAAATCCTGTAACCTTGGCCCTGCGAAAGAGATCTTCCGGCAGGGGATGTCCCGCCTCACGGACCTCCTCTTCCGTCCGGATGATCTGTATCATCTGGTGGAGAAACCAGGGGTCGATTCCCGTGAGGTCATGGACGGCCGCGATATCCATCCCCGCTTTAAAAGCGTAACGCAGATAGAAAAGACGCTGGGAATTCGGCGTGACGAGTTTCTGCCTGATCTCCTCCAGGCTCGGCGGCGTCCCCCCCTGCTCGAAGCGCCCCCGCCCGTCGGCGCCAAAGCCGAAGCGCCCGATCTCCAGCGAACGCAATCCCTTCTGGAGGGCCTCCTTGAAGGTACGCCCGATGGCCATGGTCTCGCCCACGGACTTCATGGAGGTGGTCAGCGAATCTTCCGTGGCGGGGAACTTTTCGAAAGTCCAGCGCGGAATCTTGACGACGCAGTAGTCGATGGTGGGCTCGAAGGAGGCCACCGTCTCTTTCGTGATGTCGTTGGGAAGCTCGTCCAGTGTATACCCCACGGCGAGCTTGGCCGCGATCTTCGCGATGGGGAAACCGGTGGCCTTCGAAGCAAGGGCGGAACTCCTCGACACGCGCGGGTTCATCTCGATGACCACCATCTCTCCGTTGACCGGGTTGACGGCAAACTGAATGTTGGAGCCGCCCGTCTCGACGCCGATCTCCCGGATGACGGCGATGGCGGCGTCCCGCATGATCTGGTATTCCTTGTCCGTCAGGGTCTGAGCCGGCGCCACGGTGACGCTGTCCCCCGTATGAATGCCCATGGGATCAAGGTTCTCGATGGAACAGATGATGACCACGTTATCCATCCGGTCCCGCATCACCTCGAGCTCATATTCCTTCCATCCGATGACGGACTCTTCGAGCATAATCTCATGGATGAAACTGGCATCGAGACCCCAGGCCGCCAGGCCTTCGAGGTCTTCCCGGTTATAGGCGACGCCACTTCCCGTCCCGCCGAGGGTAAAACTCGGCCGCACGATGATGGGAAAACCGATCTCGTCGGCGATGGTCCGCGCGCTCTCCATGTCGCGGGCGATGCCGCTCCTGGGCACGCGAAGACCTATCCGTTTCATGGCCTCCCGGAAGAGGTCTCTGTCCTCGGCCTTCTTGATCACATCGACAGATGCGCCGATCATCTCGACGCCGTACTTCTCCAGAACACCCATCTCCGCAATCTGGACAGCCGTGTTGAGACCCGTCTGGCCACCCAGCGTTGGAAGCAAGGCATCCGGCCGTTCCCTTTCGATGATCTTTGCGACGATCTCCGGTGTGATGGGTTCTATATAGGTGTGGTCGGCCGTATCCGGATCGGTCATGATCGTCGCCGGATTGCTGTTCACCAGGACAACCTCGTACCCTTCCTCCTTGAGGGCCTTGCAGGCCTGGGTGCCCGAATAGTCGAATTCGCAGGCCTGGCTGATGATGATGGGCCCGGACCCGATGATCATGATTTTCTTGATATCCGTTCGTTTGGGCATAACCGATAAACCAAATGCTAAATTCTAATTTCTAAATCCTAAACAAACCCAAATTGATATTCGAATTCTGCTGTTTGACCTTGTTTAAAATTTAGAATTTCGTGCTTAGGATTTCCTGCTTTCCTCTTTCATCATTTCAATAAAATCGTCAAAGAGATAGGCCGCGTCGTGGGGGCCCGCGGAGGCCTCGGGATGATACTGGACGGAGAACAGGGGAAGGCTCCGATGCCTGATTCCCTCCAGTGTCTGATCGTTGAGGTTCACGTGGGTGATCTCCACGTCGGAGTCCCGGATCGAATCCGCATCCACACAGAAGCCGTGGTTCTGCGTCGTAATCTCTACCCGCCCCGTCCGAAGATTCTTGACGGGATGGTTCGCGCCCCGGTGGCCGAATTTCAGCTTGTAGGTTTTACCGCCCAGGGCAAGACCCAGGAGCTGCTGCCCCAGACAGATTCCGAAAAGGGGAACCCGGCCTATCAATTTCCGGATGGTCTCCACGGCATAGGTGACCGGTTCGGGATCTCCGGGACCGTTTGAGAGAAGAACGCCATCCGGCTTGAGGACCTTCACCTCCTCGGCGGACGTCCAGGCCGGAACGACGGTGACCCGGCAACCCCTCGCCACAAGGGACCTCACAATATTGAACTTGATGCCGAAATCAAAGGCAACGACATGGATTCCTGCCGTACCCTTTTCAGGCCATTCGTAGACCTTCCTGCCGGTGACGTCCTTCACAAGATCCCGTCCCACAAGACCGGGAGCAGCTTTTGCCTTCACGGCCAGTGAGCGGTGGTCGAGATCCTCCGTCGAGATGATCCCTTTCATGGCCCCGGCAAGACGCAGGTGCCGGGTCAGGGCCCTTGTGTCCACGCCTTCAATGCCGAGAATACCCTCCCCTGCCAGGTAATCGGCCAGCGCCATCCGGGAGCGCCAGTTGCTCGGCACAGGTTCATATTCCCTGACGACAAAACCTTCAACCTGTATCTTCCCCGATTCCACGTCTTCGGGATTGATGCCGTAGTTCCCGATCAGGGGGTAGGTCATGCTGACGATCTGTCCCCGATAGGATGGATCCGTAAGGATTTCCTGATATCCTGTCATGCTCGTGTTGAAGACGACCTCACCCAGAACCTCGCCTTTACCCGCAAAAGCCCGGCCCTCAAAACACGTCCCGTCTTCCAGCACCAGTAAAGCTTTCATAACCGAAATAAAATCCTAAATTCTGAATTAGGCTAAAGGCTAAGGGCACAAGGCCAAAGGAAAGACAATTTTAAAACCAATCCCACGACAAAGAATTACTTTCCCCTTTTACCCTTTGCCATTAGCCCTTGGCCCATCGATTCACCACTTCATCCTCACCTTGACCCCCCGCCGGTCCAGTTCCTCCTTGATATTCGCAATCCTGTAGGTTTCGTAGTGGACGATGGAAGCAACCAGGGCCGCATCCGCCTTACCCTTTGTCAGGACTTCATGAATATGATCAACGCTGCCTGCCCCGCCCGAGGCAATGACAGGTATACCTACGCTCCCGGAAATGAGCGGCGTGATCGTCATCTCGTAACCTTTCTGGGTCCCATCGGCATCGATGGAATTCAGGCAGATCTCTCCCGCCCCTAGGGCTTCGGCCTCTTTTGCCCATTGCAGGGCATCCATGCCCATGTATGACCGCCCTCCGTCGATAACGACTTCGTAACCCGAGGGGATTTGTTCTGAAACCTGTACCTTCTTCACATCCATGCCGAGGACGATGCACTGGCTCCCGAAGGCCCGTGCGCCCTCGGAGATAATTCCGGGATTCAGGACGGCCGCACTGTTGACGCTCACCTTTTCAGCGCCCGCCAGAAGCACGGCCCGCATATCCTCAAGGGTCCGGATTCCTCCGCCGACGGAAAAAGGAATGAAAATCTCCTCTGCAACACGGCGCACCACATCAATCATAATGTCGCGCCCGTCGCTCGAGGCCGTGATGTCATAGAACACGATCTCATCGGCCCCTTGCTCATAATAGAAGCGGGCCATGTCCACGGGGTCTCCGATATCCACATTCTCCTTGAACCGGATGCCCTTCGTGGTTTTTCCGTCCCGCACATCAAGACAGGGAATGATCCGCTTACTCAGCATGTCGACCGTCCCAGGTACAGAAATTCTGCAGGATCCGGAGTCCCGCGGTCCCGCTCTTCTCGGGGTGAAACTGCATGGCAATCAGATTCCGCGAACCGATAACAGATGGAAATTCCATCCCGTATTCCGTTACCGCGATGATCCTCTCCTTTTCTTCCGGGAGGGGATAATAGGAATGAACGAAATAGAACTCATCGGCAGGGGTTATTCCCTCCACGATGGGGTGCTTCCTTTTAAGGGCAATCCCGTTCCATCCCATGTGAGGAACCTTGCAGCGCTCTCCCGCAGGTGAGGCGAGACCTTCCGGGAATCGCACGACCCTTCCCTGAATAAGTCCCAGGCATTTCGTTTCGTTTTCCTCGCTCCGCCCCAGGACAACCTGTGCGCCGAGGCAGATCCCCAGGATCGGTTTTCCGCTCCGGAAGACCTCCCGGATGGCCTCATCCATACCCATCTCTACAAGATCCTCCATGGCCTTGCCCGCCGCCCCAACGCCGGGGAAAATGACCCTCTCAGCCTCCAGTATCTCGCTTTTATTCCGCGTAACTTTGCAGGAAAATCCCAGTTTCTTGAGAGCTCTCTCGACGCTTTTCAAGTTCCCGGCTTTGTAGTCAATGATGGCAATCATAAAAATAAACCTACCACCGCCGGAACACTCTTGCAATAGGAATGACGTCACAAAATTGTCGCCGTCGGTAATAAAGTCACAAAAAAAGAAGCAAAAATGTCAATAGGCGTACATGTTCCCATAGGGCCTATGAGTGGTCGGAGCAATCCTGCTGAACGTCCCATCCAGTATTCCGTTGAGATCAAGACCAAATGACTGACAAAACTCTTTCAAATAGGGCCGGATGGTCTTCATATCCTCGGGTGTCGCCTCCTCCGGTTTCAGTCCCTTGCCAAGCATGTGCTCTTCCACCCTTCCGCGGACGTAGATAGTCCCTCCATGCATCCCCGTACCAAGGAAATCGCCTGCGGCGGGCACGCCGTTTCTGTCTTCGCCGAACATACCGAGGAGAATGATCACGCCGCCTGCCATATATTCCCCGAGGAAATCCCCCGCCTTGCCGCCGATCACGATCGCCGGGATTTTGTCTTTGTAGGCCTTCATGTGGATGCCCACACGGTATCCCACGTCGCCCTGAATATAAATCCTGCCGCCTCGCATACCGTAGCCGACGATATCGCCGGCCATACCCGTGATGGCGATTTTTCCGTCGTCCATGGTGTTTCCAACGCCGTCCTGGGCGTTGCCATGAACCACGATCTCCGGCCCTTTCATAAAGGCTGCCATATCCTGGCCGGGTGTGCCATATATATCTATTTTGACTCTCCCCTCGATCCCGTCGCCGATATAACGCTGGCCGTTGACGTTCCTGAGGACAAAGCGGCGCTCCCCGCCTGCAGCGGCCTCCCTGATCATCTTGTTCAAGTCCCGATAGTAGATTCCCCTGGCATCAAT
>CAYXFF010000034.1:9924-16620 GCA_964464185.1 uncultured Syntrophaceae bacterium
TCCAGGGTTCAACGGCACGATCACCGGGTCGCCGGCCTTCGGTGCCCACACCCTTTCCGGATCAGGGCATATCTCCCGGATGGCCGATTCTTCGCTGGCCATGTAAACCGTCTCACCCTTTGTCGCCGCCACCAGGGGCCGGAGTTTGATGCGGTCGTTGAGCCCTACCAGCCCCCCATTGTAAGCGAAGAGGATCGCAAAGGGGCCGTTCAGAAGGGCGCTGCCGTATACCATCCGGATGGCCTGGCAGAGCTTTCTTCTGTCCTCATCCATTCGGTCAATCTCCTTCCAGAAGGGCGGCGCCAGCGCGAGACAGGCCACATCCACGGCAAGACCGTGCTTCCGGATCAGAAGGTCCAGAAGATAGGCGACGACCTCCGTGTCGGTAAGGAGCGTGCAGTGATACCCGAACATCTCCAGGTAGCGTTTATTGATCCCGTAGGAAGAGATCTCACCGTTGTGAACAATGGACCAATCCAGAATCGTGAAGGGATGTGCCCCGCCCCACCAGCCGGGCGTATTGGTTGGGAAACGGTTATGGGCCGTCCAGATATAGCCCGAATAGTCCTCCAGACGGTAAAAGTCGGCGATGTCTTCGGGATAACCGACGCCCTTGAAGGCCCCCATGTTTTTGCCGCTGGAGAAAACAAAGGCCCCTTGAATATCCATGTTGACCCTCATGACCACCTGGACCATGAAGTCATCCTCGCTCAGTCCCTTGTCAAAGGTCGTTCCTTCCGTCTCCGCCCTGGGCTTGACAAAATAACGGTTCAGGATAGGCACTTTCGTGATTTTCGGATTCGGCCTTGTCGGAATCCGTTCCTGATGGGCGATATAAACCGCTTCCTTGAGAAAGGACTCCGAAGCCGCGAGCGACATCCGGTCGTCACACATGATGTGCAGGGCATAGTGATCCTTGTAATCCGGATAGATCCCGTAGGCCGCGAAGCCGCCTCCCAGGCCGTTCCCGCGGTCATGCTGAGTGGCTATGGAGCGGACAATGACCTCTCCGCCCACCCTCGCACCATCCTTATTGATGATACCCGAAAGCCCGCATCCCGATATGTCCTTCTGATAATTCCAGCTTTGCATAACTCCCTTCCGTTCGTTCAATTCGAAATCATCAACTCCAGATTCTAAACGGCGTTTTTGGATTTCGTGCCTGGCATTTAAAATTTATCGATTCTCAGCCAGGATCTTCTTCCTCACGTCCGGCGGCATGCTGGCGAACCCGAATTCACCGTTTAAAAGTTCATCCTCGAAACTCTCCACATTCGTCCGGCCGGTCATAAGCCCGCTGAGGACGCCCGCCCTCTGAATCTGACCCACAAGGACGGCACCAACAAGACGGTGTCCTTTGATAACGATCTTTCGATAGAGATTTCTTTTTGGTTCATATACGGTGCGGACCACATACCCTTCGTCCGGCGGGTTGGAGATCCCCATCGAAACCGTCGGTATGCCGTAGAATTCAATGGAGTTCATGGCCACGCCGCCGCGATAGGGTTTCTTGGCTCCCGCCATATTCAATCCTGCATAGCGTCCCTGAAGATAGGCGTTCGGCCAGATCGGCGTAACCCTCTTCTGCCCTAGAAGGAGATCCGGCGCCTCAGCGACGTCGCCGGCCGCATAGATTCCCGGCACGCTGGTCTGCATGTTTCCGTCCGTCAGAATACCTCGATTGGTCATGATCCCCGTTCCTTCCACAATCGCCTTGCTGGGAATGACGCCGATGGCAATCACCACGGCCCCGCATTCATACCGTTCTCCGTTGTTCAGGATCACGGCTTTGATGCGGCCCTTTGCCCGGACAATCTCCTTGACGGAATTTTCGAGGACAATTTCGATGCCCACCTCTTTTAAACGTTTCTCGACGATTTCGCCGGCCTCACAATCGAAGGCGGAACTCAGTATCCGGTCCGCCAGTTCGACGACGGTCACCTTGATCCCACGGTCATGAAGGCTCTCCGCCGCCTTGAGACCGATCAGGCCTCCGCCGATGACCACAACCCGCTCCACCTTGCCCGGAAGCTCTTCCAGGTCCTTCGCATCATCGAGTGTCGTGAATGTATAAACACCCGAACCCTCCCCACCTTTGATGGGAGGAATGAAGGGGATGCCGCCGGTGGCAATGAGCAGCCTGCCGAAGGAAACCGCCTTCCCGCTCTCAAGAACAACCCTCTTCTTCTCGACGTCGATCCTCTCAGCTTTTTCTCCGAGAATCAGCTTCACGCCCCGGGCCTCATAAAAACCATCCGGGCGGTAATAAATATCCGCCTCGACGATTTTGCCGCTCAACAGATGAGCAATGAGGGGGCGCCCGTAAGTCCTGTATGATTCAGCCGAAATGATCGTAACGGGACTGGTCTTATCGATCTCGCGGATGCCCTCCACCGCTCCAATGGCCGCCACGCCGTTTCCGATGATCATGTGTTCCATGGGCTCACCTCTCCTCGTAAACGATCGCCCGGTTGGGGCAGGCCTGCACACAGGCAGGCATCGTCCGTCCGTTGCAGAGATCGCATTTGCTGACCTTCTTCGCCGCCGGCTTCATCTTGATGACGCCATAAGGGCAGATCATGACACAGGACCAGCATCCCACACACTTTTCCTCGTTATGACGGACAACACCGCTCTCTTCATCTTTGACCATCGCCCCTGCGATGCACACCGCTACGCACAGCGGCTCATCACAGTGCCGGCAGTTGACTGAGAAGGTCAAGGGCCCCCGTTCTTCAACGACGTTCCCGGCAACAGGCCTCGGCGTTTCTGTCTTGTAGGCCCGGATGACGTTTTTTGACTCGGAGTGCTCCACGACACAGGCAATCTCGCAGAGACGGCAACCGATACAAACCTCTTCTTTTGCGTAAACCCTCTTCATCGTCTTTTCTCGTTATGTATCATTCGTGATTTGAAATCTTTTTAATTCTATTCTTGAAGTCATTGCGTTTCCCATCTTCCCAACTTCTCATCTTTTCAACTTCTTTCCCTTGTCATGCTCCCGCATACTTAATGCCGAGGATGTTCAATTCTGTTTCATTCAGTCCCACGCCTCGCAGCTTTTCCCGGTTTCCCCGGAGGCTCTCCAGGGCATTGAGGCCCATCCCTCCCAGCATCTCCTGGATTTCGTGGCCCCACCCCCGGATAAGATTAGCCAGCTTTTCATGGGCAATCTCCGGGTTGATCCGCTTGGCAAGATAGGGATCATTGGTCGCGATGCCCCAGGGGCATTTCCCCGTGTAGCAGCGCTGGCAAACCGTACATCCCACGGCGATCAGGGCCGCCGTGGCGATATAGACGGCGTCCGCACCAAGGGCGATCGCTTTCACCACATCGGCGCTGCAGCGGATTCCGCCGGCCGCAATGAGGGAGGCCTGGTTCCGGATGCCTTCCTGGCGGAGCCGCTCGTCGACGGATGCCAGCGCGAGTTCAATGGGGATCCCCACGTTGTCCCGGATCATCGTGGGCGCCGCGCCTGTTCCCCCGCGAAAACCGTCCAACGTTATAACATCGGCTCCGGCCCTCACCATCCCGCTTGCAATGGCTGCCGCATTGTGAACGGCAGCAATCTTCACGAAGACGAGCTTCTTGTAATCCGTCGCCTCTTTCAGGGCAAAAATGAGCTGCCTCAGGTCCTCGATGGAGTAGATGTCGTGATGCGGCGCCGGCGACAGGGCATCCGTTCCCTCCGGGATCATCCGCGTCAGGGAAATCTCAGGTCCGATCTTTTCTCCCGGGAGATGGCCGCCGATGCCCGGCTTTGCACCCTGGCCGATCTTGATCTCCACCGCCACACCGGCGTTGAGATAATCGCTGTGCACACCAAAACGGCCTGAGGCACACTGGACAATCGTGTTCTTCCCATACTGGTAAAGAGTCGGGTGCAATCCCCCTTCGCCGGTGTTGTACAGCGTTCCCATTTCCTCCGCAGCCCTCGCGAGTCCGACATGGATGTTCAAATTGATGGACCCATAGGACATCGCTGAAAAGAGGATCGGATACTCGATGGGAATCTGGGGCGCGAATGACGTGTCGAGCCGGGGTTGCCCGTTTCCGCTGCGGACTTCAACGGCATCGGGTTTTGCGCCCAGGTATGTCCTGAGTTCCATAGGCTCCCTGAGGGGGTCGATCGAGGGATTCGTGACCTGGCTCGCATCGAGAAGCATCCGGTCCCAGTAGACAGGATAAGGATAAGAATTCCCCATGCCCGTTAAAAGCACGCCTCCCGTGTCGGCCTGCTTATAGATATTCTTAATGTACTGGGGCGTCCACAGGGCGTTGTCGCGGAATTCTGATTGATTCTTCCTGATCTTAAGGGCGTCGGTGGGGCAAAAAGCCTCGCAGCGATGGCATCCCACACACTTTGTCTGGTCGGCCGCTACTTCCTCATGCTTCTCATCATAGGTATGGACCTCGTAGGAACACTGACGCACGCAGACCTGGCACTGGATGCATTTGTTCTCATCGCGCAGGACCTCGAAATCGCGATAATTTTTATTCTGGTCGTAATAGAGCACTTTTCTTTCCTGTTCCCGTTTTTCAATACCTTTTCACCTTTTATAAGTGCAAATAACAGACCAATGGAATTTCAATAAGAATTACATGCCGTTAACGACAAAAAGGCCTTTTTTATCGTAATTAAAAGACACATTATTGTAGGATAAAGGAACGATAATTTACGCTTTTGTAGGAGCTCCGGCGCAGCGGGCAGTGGTCAGGGGTAGCCGCACCGGAGCCAATGGGTGGCATGATCTTTAGAAAGACATGGAGAGAGTCAGACCTCCGTAAAGGAATGAACTGTCGTTATCGGCGGGATTCGGTTTCTTCCCGCGGGCCTTCATTTCGTTCCTGGCGTCACTTGAAAGCGCCAACACATAAGACATCGTCGGTTCACTTGACCAGACTGAATTGGCGGTTTGCCGGAGCTTGTGCCGGAGAGCTTCAATAATTCACAGCTCCGGAATGTCCTGCATGTCGTAAAGACCATTCGGCCGGTTTATGATCCAGAGGGCCGCGCGAATAGCTCCCCTCAGATACCGAAGGTCCAAGCCTACGGATGGTGCAAGAACGCAACGGGTTTCATTCGATAGATTTCTGATTTGACCTATGTCTTCATAGAGCAGGCCCTTCGTCCCGATCACGATGGGAATGTTTTTCTTTGACGCCGTTTTCAGGTGTTCAATGGATTCCTCCCGATCCGTGAAACCAATAATGACATCGGCGTTGTCAAGACAGGATTCCAGATTATCCTGAATCACGATGCCTGTATTCACGAGACCCGCGACTTCTCCGACATCCTTCCCGATCGAGGGGTGCCCCTTCTGTTCAACAGCCCCCACCACCTCCATGCCATCCGTGGCAAAAATAAGGAAGACGATGCTGTTGCCTATTTTCCTGCCGGCACCCGTAACAACAGCTTTGATCATCTCCTGCCTCTCCTGATAATCCTGCAACCGACCTCTCTTCTTAACCGATCGCCTCGCTTCCTCGCTCGCCGGTGCGGATTCTCACCACATCATGAAGATCCAGAACGAAGATTTTCCCGTCGCCGATCTCGCCTGTACGGGCACCCTTTGTAATGGCCGCAATCGTCGGTTCCACAAAGTCCTCGTTGCAGGCAATTTCAAGTTTTATTTTCTTCAACAGGCCACCCACTTCCTTGGCGCCGCGGTATATTTCCGTAAAACCTTTCTGCCTTCCCCTGCCCAGGACGTTGGAGACGGTCATCAGGTTCACCTCCACGTCTTCAAGGGCAACCTTCACCTCGTCCAGTTTATGGGGCTGGATGATCGCAATGATGTATTTCATCTCTTTTTCCTCCTATTCGATGACGGTATATGCAGCTTCGCTGTGCTGTGTAAGATCAAGGCCTACAAGTTCGTCTTTTTTATCGACGCGCATACCCATCAGGGCATCCACGAACTTGAAGAGGACCCAGGTCACGACAACAGCATAAGCCACGCAGGCCAGCATATACAGGCCCTGGATCAGGAAAAGCTTTACGTTTCCGAAGAGGAGTCCGTCAGCGCCGGCCTCATTGATCACCTTTTCAGCAAACAGCCCCGTCGCCAGTGTCCCCCACATCCCTCCGATACCGTGAACACCGAAGACGTCCAGGGAATCATCGTAACCCAGTTTCTGTTTCAATTTGGTCACTGCAATAAAGCAGAAGACGCTCACGAGAATACCGATGGGTATTGCCGACAGCGGACTGACAAACCCGCAGGCGGGTGTGATAGCCACAAGTCCCGCTACCGCCCCCGTCACAATACCGAGGATGGTGGGAGCCCCATGCTGCTGCCACTCGAGGAGTGCCCATGTCAGCCCCGCCGCGGCCGCCGCCGTGTTTGTCGTGACAAAGGCATTGGCGGCAAGCCCCCCTGCTTCCAGTGCGCTTCCGGCATTGAATCCGAACCAGCCAAACCACAGAAGCGCCCCACCGAGAACGGTAAAAGGCAGGTTGTGCGGAGCGAAGGCCTGATTCTCATAGCCGAGCCTCTTCCCGATCAGAAGGCACATGACAAGAGCAGAAACGCCTGAGCTGACGTGAACGACAATGCCGCCCGCGAAATCGAGGGCGCCCAGGTCTTTGAGCCAACCGCCCGTTCCCCACACCCAGTGCGCGATGGGGTCATAGACAAAGGTTGCCCATAGGAGAGTGAGCACGCAGAAGGAGGAGAACTTGATCCTCTCGGC
>CAYXFF010000035.1:0-1961 GCA_964464185.1 uncultured Syntrophaceae bacterium
TTGTACGTTTCCCTTTTCTTGATCACGTCATAGCGGTCGCCCTTCACCAGGACCTCTGCTATTCTCGGCCTGGAATTGTAATTGGACGACATGGTAAATCCGTAAGCTCCCGCACTCATGACGGCAAGCAGCCCGCCCTGTTCCATTTTCGGCACGGCCCGTCCCTTGGCCAGATAATCCCCGGATTCACAAATGGGGCCCACGATATCAGCCACATGTTCCTGCCGCTCTTTCTTTACAACGGGCTGAATGGCATGAAATGAACTGTAAAGGCTCGGCCTGACCAGATCGTTCATCCCGGCGTCCACGATGAGGAAATTCTTATCTTCATTGCGTTTTCTGTAAAGAACCTTCGTCACCAGGATGCCCGCATTCCCCACGATCACCCTTCCCGGTTCGAAGATGAATGTCAAATCCAGACCTTTCGACGCCTTGATAACGGCCCGGGCGTATTCCTCGGGGTGAGGAGGCATCTCCTGATTATAAGTGATTCCCAGACCGCCTCCCAGATCGAGGTACTTGATCCGGATACCCTCTTTGTCCAGAAGCTTTAAGAGTCTCTTCAGTCGCTCAAGGGCGTCTATAAAGGGCGATATCTTGGTCACCTGTGAACCGATATGACAATCAACGCCGACGATTTCAACGTTTTTGAGTCCCTTCGCCCACCGGTAGGCTTCCAGTGATTTCTCTATATTGATACCAAATTTATTTTCCTTGAGACCCGTGGAAATATGCGGATGTGTCATGGGGTCCACATCGGGATTGATTCTCACCGATATTCTTGCCTTCTTTTTAAGCCTGCCGGCGCTTTCGTCTATCTTCAGGAGTTCTTCCGATGATTCCACGTTGAACATGAGAATATCTGTTTTGAGCGCGTATTCGATCTCATCCATCCGCTTGCCGACACCTGAATAGACGACCTTGCCGGGATCAACGCCCACCTTGAGTGCCCGGTAGAGTTCGCCGCCCGAAACGATGTCCACGCCGCCGCCTTCGCTTATGAATATTTTAAGAATGGCGATATTCGAATTGGCCTTGACGGAAAAGCAGATCAGGTGACTTAATCCCTTGAATGCTCCGTCGAAGACCCGGAAGTGATTCCGCAGCGTTTTGTGGCTGTAAAGATAAAAGGGCGTGCCGATCTTGGCGGCAATTTCGCTTACGGAAACATCCTCGCACCAGAGTTCATTTTTGACATAATTAAAATCATGCATAAACGGTCATCCTATTCCTTCACCTTGAGTTCAGCCGTATTTGAATCCCTGCTGCAATATCCGTATGAATCGCAGAGGATGACCTTGTAGGTATACAACCGCCCCGCCTTCACGCCATCATCGACATACCTGGCGCTTCGTGCGCCTTCCCTGATGAACTTAGAATCTCTCGTTGACAGTTCATCAATAGACGCGTATATCCTCGGACAGCCGGGACACTCGTCGCCCGCTATTTCCAGATCGCTTCTCAGGATTCTTATCCTTGAAATATCTGTCTTTTCGTCAGGCATGGTCCATAAAAGGTTTATTGATCCATTGACCATCGATACCTTCAGGTCAGTCACCGCCGGAGGCAAAACAAGCCGGGGTGGAATAGGATCGCCTTTTTTCCCGCAGGCCTGAAAGAATACAAAAAAAACAACCGCTGCGCATACGAGACCGATCACAAATCCAGTGTGTATAATCTGTTTTCTCAATTTTTTAAATCCCGCGGCCTTCCGATTTTTCGATTTCTTCAATTCTTTTGAGAACCGTTTTCTTTGCCGTTCCGCCGATGAGATCCCTCGCTTTGACGGAATGGTCCACCTGAAACGCCTTGTAAACGCCTCTGTCAAATCCCTTGTAAAATTTGCGTAGCTCTCTGAGGTTCAGGTCCGAAAAGTCCTTTCCTTTTTCGATGCAGTATCTCACGATTTCACCGACAATCCGGTGGGACTCCCTGAAGGGCACTCCTTTCTTCACCAGATA
>CAYXFF010000035.1:2061-7687 GCA_964464185.1 uncultured Syntrophaceae bacterium
TTTCACCGACAATCCGGTGGGACTCCCTGAAGGGCACTCCTTTCTTCACCAGATATTCCGCCACGTCCGTGGCGGTTGAGAAACCCTTCGATGCCTCATCGAACATCCTCTTGCGGTTATACGTGATATTCTCCATCATTACCGCCAGAACGGCCAGGCATTCCTTCGTGGTGTCAACGGTATCAAAGAGTGGCTCCTTGTCTTCCTGAAGGTCCCTGTTGTATGTCATGGGGAGACCCTTCAGAAGGGTCAAGATGTTTACGAGACTCCCGTAAACACGGCCCGTCTTTCCCCGGATGAGTTCCGCCACGTCCGGGTTTTTCTTCTGCGGCATGATACTGCTGCCCGTTGTAAAGGCATCGGAGATTTCCACGAAGCCGAACTCCCCGCTGGACCACAGGACAAGGTCTTCGCAAATCCGGCTGAGGTGCATCATGAGAAGGCTTGCAGTAAAAATGAATTCCGCGACGAAATCCCTGTCTGAAACGGCGTCCATGCTGTTTTTTGACAGGCTCGGAAATCGGAGAAGTTTCGCCGCATAGGCCCTGTCCAGTTTGAGACCCGTGCCTGCCAGAGCCGCCGAACCGAGCGGCATGACGTTGATGCGGCCGAAACAGTCGACCATCCTTTCCTCGTCCCGGGCGAGCATTTCCCAGCACGCCAGAAGGTAATGAGCCAGAAGAACAGGTTGCGCCTTCTGCAAATGCGTATATCCCGGCATAACCGTGTTTATTTCTTTCCTGGCCCGGGCGACCAGGCAGGACTTCAGCAGGTTGAGCAGGATGAGAATTTCAATGACTTCTTCTCGGAGATAAAGCCTCACATCGAGGGAGACCTGGTCGTTTCTGCTCCGGCCGGCATGAATCTTGGAACCCGCCTCCCCCGTTTTCTCTATCAGAGCTTTTTCAACGGCCATGTGGATATCTTCAAGATCCGAAGAAAATATGAAGGTCCCGTTCTCAAACTCTTTCCGGATATCCCGTAACCCCTTGAGGATCTTCCTGGATTCGTCGGGCGACAAATAGCCGGTCTTCGCGAGCATTCTGCAATGCGCCATGCTCCCCTCGATATCCTGCCTGTACAGGCGGCGGTCAAAAGGAAGAGAGGCCGTAAAGGCTTCGACCATTTTGTTTGTCGGTTCCTTGAATCTTCCACCCCACATTTTTTCGGTCTTTTTCATTCTCCCTCAACTCGAATGCTTCTCTGTTGATCATAATCGTTTCTGTTCTGAAAACGAAAGGACTTCTATCTTTTCAGCAATGCTTCCACTTTCAACCGGAGGGCGTTCAGCCGGATGAACCCGGTGGCATCTTTCTGGTTGTAAAGACCGCTCTTCTCAAAGCTTGCCAGGTCTTCACTATAAAGCGAACGAGGCGCTTTCCTTCCCACGACGGTGCAGTTTCCCTTGTAGAGCTTCAGCCGAGCCGTTCCCGTGACCGTTTCCTGGCTTTCATCGATCATCTTCTGAAGAACTCTCCTCTCAGGGGAAAACCAAAATCCGTAATATACGAGTTGGGCGTATTTCGGGATAAGCGAATCCCTCACGAACATGACTTCCCTGTCCATGGTGATGGACTCCACAGCCCGATGCGCCGCCCAGAGAACGGTTCCGCCAGGTGTTTCATAGACGCCTCTCGACTTCATGCCCACGAACCGGTTTTCCACCATATCGACCCGCCCGATGCCGTTCCGGCCCGCCATCCCGTTCAGGTGATCAATGAGTTTCGCCGGACTCATTTGAACACCATCCAGGGCCACGGGATTGCCCTTTTCAAAATCGATTTCCACGTAGGTCGGTTCGTCAGGCGCTTTTTCCGGTGATACCGTTAAAACGAACATGTCCTCATTCGGTTCCAGCCACGGATCCTCCAGGATCCCGCCCTCATGTGAAATGTGAAGGAGGTTCCGGTCGCTGCTGTAGGGTTTTTCCTTCGTGAGCGGCAGTGGGATTCCGTGCTTGGCCGCATAATCAATCATGGACTGACGGGAATCGAATGGCCATCGCTCATCGCGCCAGGCGGCAATGATTTTTATTGCGGGATGGAGGGCCATGTACGTGAGTTCGAACCGGACCTGATCGTTCCCCTTCCCCGTGGCGCCGTGGCAGACCGCGTCGGCCTTCTCCTTCAGAGCAATCTCGACCTGTCTTTTGGCAATGAGAGGCCTCGCAATGGATGTCCCCATGAGATAAATCCCCTCATAGATGGCGTTAGCACGGAGCATGGGAAATACAAAATCCAGGGCAAATTCTTCTCTGAGATCCTCAATATATATTTTGGACGCCCCCGTGTTGATGGCTTTTTTCTCGAGTCCGTCCAGTTCTTCTTTCTGACCCAGATCGGCGGCGAAAGCGATCACCTCGCAGCCGTATGTTTCGATAAGCCACTTGACGATCACGGAGGTATCCAGGCCCCCCGAATACGCCAGCACGACTTTTTTGATATCACTCATCTCAGATTTATCCTCCTCCCATGAGAATCTCCATGATGGCCTTCTGTACATGGAGACGATTTTCCGCCTGATCCATCACGACCGATTGCGGACCGTCAATGATATCGGCTGTGATTTCCTCCCCGCGATGGGCAGGCAGGCAATGCATGACAATAGCATCAGACTTTGCCTTCTTCATCAATTTTTTGTTGATCTGGTAGCTCTTGAGAACTTTTTTTCTTTTATCTCCTTCGGCTTCCTGGCCCATGCTCGTCCATACATCGGTGTACACTACATCGGCATCGCTGACTGCTTCGTCTGGAATGCGGTAAATCTTTATCCTTTCTCCCGCTGTTTTCAATCCCTTTTGGAGAATCTTCCTGTCCGGCTCGTATCCGTCGGGACAGGCCAGAGAAAGCTCGATGGGCAGCCGAGATGCCGCTTCGATCCAGGAATTGGCGATATTGTTCCCGTCACCCACGTAGGCGATCTTCAGCCCTTCGTACCGGCCCTTCTTCTCGATGATCGTGAACAGGTCACTCAATATCTGGCAGGGATGCAAAAGATCTGTGAGTCCGTTGATCACGGGGACCGTGGCGTGACGCGCAAACTCCTCAATAGATTCCTGATTATAGGTGCGGATTATCACTCCGTCCAGGTATCTCGACATGATCTGGGCTGTGTCGGCGATGGTCTCACCCCGTCCCGCCTGTATGTCCCGGCTGCTCAAAAAAATGGCTATTCCTCCGAGCTGATACATGCCGACTTCGAAGGACAGTCTCGTTCGGGTTGAAGATTTATAAAATATCATTCCCAGCGTTTTCCCCTTCAGGGGCTCATGGGAACTCCCTTCAATCAACATTTTCTTCAGAAAGAAAGATCGCGTGAATATCTGCGCGAAATCTCTGTCTTCGAGATCCGAGAAACTCAGCAGGTCCTTATTCATCAGCCTTTTTCCACCTCCCGCAGAACCGTATCCAGTATTTCAACGGCCCGATCGATATCCCCTTCTGCAACGATAAGGGGCGGAACAAATCTCAGGACGTTTCCATACGTGCAGTTGATCAAAAGGCCTCGATTCAGGCAGCGATTCACAATATCCGATCCCTCCATCGAAATCTCCACGCCGATGATCAGGCCTTTGCCCCGCACATCCTGGATCACCGGATGATCATTCTGAAGCGCTTTCAGCTTTTGAAAGAAATAGGAGCTCATCTTGCGGCAGTTTTCCAGAATGCCGTCCTGAAGAATTGTTTCAAGGGTCGCAACTCCCGCGGCCATGGCGAGAGGATTCCCGCCGAACGTGGATGCATGAGTGCCCGGAACGAAAACCGACGCCACCTTGTCCGTGGCCAGCAAGGCGCCCACGGGGAAACCGTTCCCCAGAGCCTTGGCCAGCGTCATGATATCGGGCTTGATCCCATAATGCTCGTGGGCAAATAGAACGCCCGTCCGTCCCATGCCCACCTGTACTTCATCCAGAATCATCAGCAGCCCGCGCTCATCGCATACCTTTCGGACACCCTTGAGATAATCGTCGGAGGGGACGCGAATGCCGCCTTCCCCCTGGAGGGGCTCCACGAGCACCCCGCAGGTTTTATCCGTGACAGCCTCATCCAGCGCCTTGATGTCGTTGAACGAAACATATTTAAATCCCTCGAGGAGAGGCTCAAATCCTTTATGAAACTTTTCCTGTCCTGTTGCGGTCACCGTCGCCAGCGTCCTTCCATGAAAAGAATCTTTCATGGTGATGATCTCGAATTTTCCGCTCCCCATCTTCTCGCTGGCATACTTCCGGGCGAGCTTGATGGCCCCCTCGTTCGCCTCCGCCCCGCTGTTGCAGAAAAATACCTTGTCGGCGAAGGAGTTTTCCACGAGGAGTTTCGCAAATCGGATCTGCGGCTCAATATAGTAAAGGTTCGAGACATGGGTCAGTATCATCACCTGCCTTTGGATGGCCTCGACGACTTTCGGATGGGAATGGCCGAGGCTGCAAACGGCGATGCCGGCCACAAAATCGAGATAGACTTTCCCGTTCGAGTCCCATACCTGCATTCCGCTTCCCTTTACCAGGACGACGGGGAAACGCTTGTAGGTTCCCATGATGTTCTGATCGGACAATGCTATGAGCTCTTCGGTTTTCATTTTAATATTCCATGCATTCCGCTACGCGGTGATTTCTGTGCCGATTCCTCTGTCGGTGAATATCTCCAGAAGCACAGCGTGCTTCAGGCGCCCATCGATAATATGCGATTTCCTGACGCCCTGCCGCAGGGCCTTCAGGCAGCATTTAACCTTCGGAAACATTCCCCCCTCAATAGTTCCGGCCTCTATCATGCGAAGGGCCTTCCGATTGTCCATGGTATGAACCAGCTTTTTACTCGCGTCAAGCACTCCGTCCACGTCGGTCAGAAGTACGAGTTTCTCCGCGTTCAGAGCCGACGCGACTTCACCAGCCACGATATCGGCGTTGATGTTATACGTTTCTCCATTTTCACCGACCCCTGTCGGGGCGATGACGGGAATAAAACCGTCGCTGACCAGCGATACGATTAGATCCGTATTGATCTTGACGACCTTGCCGACCAGGCCGATGTCAATGATCTCCGGCGGTGTGTCTTTCGCCTTTTCAGCGCTCAGATAATATTTCTGCGCCTGGATCAGGCTGCCGTCCTTCCCGCTCAATCCCACGGCCTTTCCGCCATGGTGGTTGATCAGGCCGACGATTTCCTTGTTGACCTTGCCCACAAGAACCATCTCGACGATATCCATGGTCTCCTCGTCGGTCACCCTCATTCCCTGGATGAACTTCGAGTCCTTACCCAGCTTCTTCAAATAACTTCCGATCTGAGGTCCTCCTCCATGAACGACGACAGGATTGATGCCGATGTACTTCATCATGACCATGTCCCTGGCGAAATGATTTTTCAAATCCTCATCCACCATGGCGTGCCCTCCGTACTTGATGACGATCGTCTTGTTGTAGAAGCGCTGGATATAGGGAAGGGCCTCCAGAAGGATATCAGCCCTCTCCATCGATTTTTTCACGTCATCCATAAGTCCTCCGGACATTTCCTGGTTTCTGGCTCTAATTTTAATGTTTCATTGAACTTGCAACTTGTAACTTGTAACTTGAAACTATTTTACAGGATGTACCTTGTCAGATCCTCGTCTTCAATGATGTCGTTCAGTTTAT